>NZ_JAKKRS010000031.1:0-1403 GCF_025654025.1 Shewanella sp. SM55
TGACTCAGATTCACAGGTGTTGAACTACTCACCTCCCATTTACGGCCAGTGTATCCTTGTGCAGCATTCGCCTCAGGCACCACTGTCGCAGGGGTATCTTCCGTAGGCACGCCATCCGTCTGTGACATTGAAGGCGTGTTTGTGGTGTTCGCCGCGACAGGCGAACGAGCCGGTGTACCTGTATTTGTAGGAACATCGGCTTGCGTGCCATCATCTGTTACATCCGCCACCGATGGCGAACCGTTGCCCGTTACCGCTGGGGTTGTACCGCTGCCATTACCAGCCGCGGGACCACGAGGATGACCAGTCGCGGTACTCGGCGCTGCATCTGGGGTTGCCCCCAGATTACGCCTAGGTCCTTGGGTATAATTGCTGCCCGTTTGCGCACCCTGACTCAGATTTACTGGTGTAGAACTACTCACCTCCCATTTACGGCCAGTGTATCCTTGCGCAGCATTCGCCTCAGGCACTTCTGTCGCAGGGGTGTCTTCCGTAGGCACGCCATCCGTCTGTGACGTTACTGGCGTGTTTGTGGTCTTCGCCGCGACAGGCGGACGAGCTGGTGTACCCGCATTCGTCGGAGTGTCCGCGACGGCTGTCGGAACATCAGTTTGCGTGCCATCATCTGTCATCGATGGCGAACCATTACCCATCACTGGTGGGGTTGTACCGCTGCCATTGCCAGCCGCGGGACCACGAGGATGACCAGTCGCGGTACTCGGCGCTGCATCTGGGGTTGTCCCCAAATTACGTCTAGGTCCTTGGGTGTAATTGCTGCCCGTTTGCGCACCCTGACTYAGATTTACTGGTGTAGAACTACTCACCTCCCATTTACGGCCAGTGTATCCTTGCGCAGCATTCGCCTCAGGCACTTCTGTCGCAGGGGTATCTTCCGTAGGCACGCCATCCGTCTGTGACGTTACTGGCGTGTTTATGGTGTTCGCCGCAACAGGTGGACGAGCAGGTGTCCCCGCATTCGTCGGTGTTTCTGCGACGGCTGTCGGAACATCGGTTTGAATCCCATCATCTGTTACATCCGCCACCGATGGCGAAYCGTTGCCCATCACTGGTGGGGTTGTTCCGCTGCCATTGCCAGCCGCGGGACCACCGGGATGACCAGTCGCTGCATCTGGGATTGTCCCAAGATTATGTCTAGGTCCTTGGGTATAATTGCTGCCCGTTTGCGCACCCTGACTCAGATTTACTGGTGTAGAACTACTCACCTCCCATTTACGGCCGGTGTATCCTTGCGCAGCATTCGCCTCAGGCACTTCTGTCGCAGGGGTGTCTTCCGTAGGCACGCCATCCGTCTGTGACGTTACTGGCGTGTTTGTGGTCTTCGCCGCGACAGGCGGACGAGCAGGTGTCCCCGCATTCGTCGGTGTTTCTGCGACGGCTGTAGG
>NZ_JAKKRS010000032.1:0-1261 GCF_025654025.1 Shewanella sp. SM55
TGTAGTGGCACACTAATTTTGGCCACCTAAATAGAGGTGATATTATTACCTCGTAGATGACTTTAGGTGAACACATGAGATCGACAACCAGAAAAACATTTAGTGCTGAATTCAAACTTGAAGCAGCCCAATTAGTCCTCGATAAAAACCATAGCATCATCGAAGCTGCAAAGGCGATGAACGTAGGTAAGTCCACTATGGATAAGTGGGTGAGACAGTTAAAACTAGAACGCCAGGGTGGCACACCAAAAGCATCTCCGATTACCCCTGAACAAATTGAAATCCGTGAGCTGAAGAAGCAAATAGCTCGTCTTGAGGAGCACAATCTTATCCTAAAAAAGGCTACCGCTCTCTTGATGTCAGACTCGATGAACAATTTACGCTAATCAGCGCACTCAAGCAGAGCCACTCTATTCTCACAATTTGTAATGCATTCAAAGTGCATCGAAGTAGCTATAAGTATTGGCTAAAAAGAAAAGAACATATTGATGCAGACTTGACTATTTTATGCAGTGAAGTGAAGGCCGCACATCGTATTAGTCATGGCTCTGCCGGTGCGCGAACGATAGCGCAATTAGTGACTAACAAAGGGATTGGTCTCAGTCGTTATCGAGCCCGTAATCTAATGAAAAAGCTTGGGTTATTAAGCTGTCAGCAGCCTAAGCATTCTTATCGGAAAGCGACACAAGAGCATGTTGCAATCCCCAATACGCTTAATCGACAGTTTGCAGTAACTCAACCAGATCAAGTGTGGTGTGGCGACGTGACGTATGTTTGGGTCGGTAATCGCTGGGCCTATCTAGCCGTTGTTTTAGACTTATTTTCCCGCAAACCTGTTGGATGGGCTTTGTCATTATCACCAGATAGTGCGCTGACCTGTAAAGCTTTGAAAATGGCATTTGAGTTAAGGGGTAAGCCTGAGAATGTGATATATCACAGCGATCAAGGTTCGCATTACACAAGCTTGAAATTCAGACAATTAATATGGCGTCTTCAAATTGAGCAAAGTATGAGTCGCCGCGGGAATTGTTGGGATAACGCACCAATGGAGCGTTTCTTTAGAAGTTTGAAATCTGAGTGGATACCCGCCAGTGGTTATGGGAATTTTACAGAAGCAAATAAAGAGATCACAAATTACATCACTGGATATTACAGTGAGACCAGACCCCATCAATATAATGGTGGGTTAACGCCAAATGAGTCAGAACGTTTATATTGGAATGACTCTAAAACCGTGGCCAATTTTACTTGACCACTACAA
>NZ_JAKKRS010000033.1:0-1205 GCF_025654025.1 Shewanella sp. SM55
ATTTTATTGGCCAATGCGACAACGGCTTTGTGTCGACCTTGCCTTAACGCAAGTGCATTAAACCATCGCCCAAGTCTATCATCACGTTTGCTCGCAAATCGGCCAACGGCTCTGGCGCCGTGGATGAGTAAAACACGTAGTTCTGAGCTGCCATTTTTCGTGATCGATCCTAGTCGAACTTTTCCACCAGAACTCGATTGCGATGGCACTAAGCCACACCATGCAGATAATTGCCGGCCATTTTTAAATTGATGACCCGAACCTAATTCACTCATAAAGCTTGCTGTGACTAATGGTCCAAAGCCAGGGATCGACAGCAATGCATTGTAGCGAGGTTGGATTTGACATAGCGCTTTAATGTCGCGCTCGATTTGATTAATTCTCTCATTTAAAACACATAAATCTTCATATAAAAATTTTAACAGGTAATGAAGCGTATGAGACAGTTCATGCTCATTATTTGCTAAAATACGGCTAAGTGAYGCTTGTAATTGCAACCTGCCGACAGAGAAGATCACACCAGACTCGCTCGCTAGGCTTCGAATTTGATTGACCATGGCGGTTCGATTTTGAACGAGACGACTACGTACACAACGTAATGCTTTAATGTCTTGTTGCTCAACAGTTTTAACTGGAACCATGTGGATATTAGGTCTGAAAACCGCTTCGCATATAGCGAGGGCATCGTTGGCATCATTCTTTTGRTTTGCAACAAATGGCTTAACATGTTGAGCAGGGATCAATTGCACTTGATAACCAAGAGCTTGAAATTGTCTTCCCCAGTAATGCGCCGTACCACAGGCCTCCATAGCAATAAGGCTACCTTCGGGGAATTGTCTAATTTTATCGAGCAGCTTGTTTCTGTTAACCTTTTTGTTACTCATGACAGAGTTATCCATAAGACAAACACAAACTTGAAAAACATTTTTGGCTAAATCGATACCAATAACTTTAATATCCATGATGGAAACCTCCAGAACTATTTGTCAGCTTTAAGCTTGGCATAATACTGCAAGCTTAGGTGCTGAGGCGTCCATCACATCACTACACTTCAAGGGACAGTATGTTGCTAAGAAATTCAGTTACGGAAGGTGCAGAACTGCAATTTTGTAGATATTCAAACAGCCCTACAATATTTTTATGATACTCAAGTGTGGCCATCGCTATTTCATCCGTATCCATCCTCTTAAACGGATGTTCACCTA
>NZ_JAKKRS010000034.1:0-983 GCF_025654025.1 Shewanella sp. SM55
TCAGTGGACATTGAAACGTTATTCGTTTTTCAACTCGACCATGCCCTTTATTAGTTTCGGTAAAGCATTCTGCATCAGGGTTATTTTCAATGTAATCAGTAAATTGTGCCTGTAGAGCCTCGTACAGTTTGGGCTGATTCCCTTTTACTTGCAGAATGCAATCTCCACCTTCTTTTGCTATGTAATCAAGTGTTTGTGATTGACAGTGCAACGCATCAAATGTAAGTAATTCCGATTTCAAATCAAGACACGTAAGCAGTTCTTGCACAAGTTTAAGTTCACTCTTTTTACTCGCACCTGATTTCGCGCTGAATACTAAGCCAGAGCCTGTATCATATGCGGTTACCATATGTAACGCCGCACTTGAGGCTGATGCTTTGGCACCTTTTAACACTTTACCATCGATAGCAATAGAAGATTGTCCTGTATTGACGCGATACTCATTCACCCAACTCATCAGTGCATCAAGCAGTGATTGCTTCGACACTCCTCTAAAAATACGACCAATACTCTGCTGGCTGGGAATACCATTGGTAAAGGGGCGGTATTTCCGTAACCATTCCAATTTCAATGTGCCGAATTCATGGCAAGCAGACCAGCTTTGAGCGCCTGAGATGACGGCACTAAGCACAAGAAAACAGATGTCAATGACATCATGTTCTTGATTTATATGGGAACGGCAATCAGCAATGTTATCGAGATGTTTGAGCATATATAGGTCAAAAGACAAAGAAAAAGTGACCTATTTGATCACATTGGCGGGATCAATCAAGCTATTTCTTATCTCATTGTTTTTAAGGGTTATGCATAAAAAGCGATCGAGTATGATCAGCCCCTGGTCTTAACCATGTAGCAAGTTGCCCACAATCAGATCACTTAGAATGTCCATCATTCCAAAAACTAATGAAATCGGTAAAGTCTTTTGAATCTTAATCAGTGATAGAAATCAATCACTCGCTATGCGTATAAGGAATATTGTGGTT
>NZ_JAKKRS010000035.1:0-817 GCF_025654025.1 Shewanella sp. SM55
GCGATTCTCCGGTGCGGCCAGCTCGGCACCGATGCCCAGCAAGGTGCTCAGCGCAGCACCGGCGAAGACGCGATCCCAGTGCCAGTCCACCCCGTCTTCCAGACCCGAATAGCCCGCTGGATCGGTGCCGACCAGCTTGTCGAGCTGGAACGAAGACGTATCCGGCAGGATCACCCGATTCCACACCACCTGCACGCGGCTCTGCCCATAGCTCACCTGGCTGTTGTACTTGCCCAGCAGGCGCGAGCCTTGCGGGATCAGCACGTACTTGCCAGTGGCCGTGTCGTAGACCGGCTCCGTTACCGTGGCGATTACATCGCCCGGCAGGTCGGACTTGATGCCCGTCATTAGCGCAGCAGCGATGACCGTGCCCGCCATGACTTGATACGGCGATGCGGGTATTTGYAGAGAGCCGGAATTACGGGTTTCCGTAGAACCGGCTTTGGACAGAAACGCCTCTTTCTGGTCTTGTCGGTTCTGTACTGTCGTGGGATCGGCGGACTGCGCTGCTGTCGAGGCCGGGCCAGCAGCCATCGGATCAAAGGCGACATTCGCGGCTAGCGCTGTGGCGGCAGGCAAGGCCTGCGGCTGCGCGGCAGCGGCCACCTTTTGGCCACCCGAGCGGAAGAACACCGACGAAGCTGCCGCTTCCTCGGCCTGCTTCAAACGCGCCAGGCGCTCAACCTCGGCCGGGTCATGGACAGGCTGCTGATAGACATAACCCTGCGCCTGTTGCTCGGCCCTGTGGATCGGGCCACCCAGGTCGCCTGGCAGCGGCGCACCGAGCTGCGGCACTGGGGCTGGCAGGGTCGGTGGC
>NZ_JAKKRS010000036.1:0-747 GCF_025654025.1 Shewanella sp. SM55
GAATGCCACGGTGAATACGTTCCCGGGCCTTGTACACACCGCCCGTCACACCATGGGAGTGGGCTGCAAAAGAAGTGGGTAGCTTAACCTTCGGGGGGGCGCTCACCACTTTGTGGTTCATGACTGGGGTGAAGTCGTAACAAGGTAGCCCTAGGGGAACCTGGGGCTGGATCACCTCCTTACCTATACGACTAACTTAATGTTTGTTGAGTGTTCACACAGATTGCTTGTTTATCTTCTCTTAGGAGAAGTCAGAGCTAAATGCGCCGCGAGCCGGTACGCATTGTTCTTTAACAATTTGGAAAGCTGATAGTATTTAATTGCATGAGTCTGTCATGTGATTAATTACAAAACGTTTAATGCGAAAGCATTGAACATGAGTTCTCAAACACTTTATTAAGTGTCTTGAATATTCAAWAGTAAATTATTCTTTATTGAATAGTTTACGTCTAAGGCGCGTCCACTTCTTTGGTCAGAAGTGAGACAAGTAAAACCAAGCTGGTCGCAATGCGGCGCAGRTGAGTGAAACTCATTTGGGTTGTATGGTTAAGCGACTAAGCGTATACGGTGGATGCCTTGGCAGTCAGAGGCGATGAAGGACGTAGTAACTTGCGAAAAGCGTTGGCGAGCTAGTAACAAGCATTTGAGCTAACGATGTCCGAATGGGGGAACCCAGCAGCATAAGCTGTTATCGCAACATGAATACATAGTGTTGCGAGGCGAACGAGGGGAACTGAAACATCTAAG
>NZ_JAKKRS010000037.1:0-715 GCF_025654025.1 Shewanella sp. SM55
GGTTCAGTTGGTTGCTCTTATACTTATCAGGGGATGTTGGCTTTTAAAGAGGATTTCTGGCAATTACTGAGAAGGAATAGAGTTCTCGTTGTCTTTGATGAGATCCATCATTGTGCAGGTAGATCTCTTGAAGATGCAAACGTATGGGGGGAAGAAATCCTACTCAACATACAGGCCCAAGCGCAGTACACCCTAGCGTTAACGGGCACGCCTTGGCGCTCGGACCAAGCACCGATTGTTTTATCTCGATACACAGATCCAGATAACCTAATTCAATGTGACTATGTTTATGGCCTTAAGGAAGCAGTTGCCGATGGTGTATGCCGCAGCCCTCACATTGTACTAATTGATAACGACAAAATTTTAGTTACAGATGAAGAAAACGAAACAAAGACTTATGGCTCTTTGGATGAGTTATTGAAAAGCTCATCAATCCCTTATCAGTCGATCATCGAGAATCATGAGGCGATTCAACATATCTTAGCGTTAGCAACAAACAAGTTAAGAGCCATAAAACAGTCCAACCCTAATGCCGCCGGACTTATTGTTGCTTCATCTGTATCACACGCTGCGGATATCTTGAACACACTCAAAACAGAGTTTAATGAAACAGCTCAGATAGTTACCTACAAAGAGGATGATCCATCTGCCAAGATAAATGAATTCAGAAACAGCACAACTAACTGGATCGTGAGTGTAGGTATGATAAGTGAGG
>NZ_JAKKRS010000038.1:0-714 GCF_025654025.1 Shewanella sp. SM55
TCGGGGGGGCGCTCACCACTTTGTGGTTCATGACTGGGGTGAAGTCGTAACAAGGTAGCCCTAGGGGAACCTGGGGCTGGATCACCTCCTTACCTATACGACTAACTTAATGTTTGCTGAGTGTTCACACAGATTGCTTGTTTAGCTTCTCTTAGGAGAAGTCAGAGCGAAACATCCCTCTTGCAGGTAGATGTTGTTCTTTAACAATTTGGAAAGCTGATAGTATTTAATTGCATGAGTCTGTCATGTRATTAATTACAAAACGTTTAATGCGMAAGCATTGAACATGAGTTCTCAAACACTTTATTAAGTGTCTTGAATATTCAATAGTAAATTATKCTTWRTTGSATAGTTTACGTCTAAGGCGCGTCCACTTCTTTGGTCAGAAGTGAGACAAGTAAAACCAAGCTGGTCGCAATGCGACGCAGATGAGTGAAACTCATTTGGGTTGTATGGTTAAGCGAYTAAGCGTATACGGTGGATGCCTTGGCAGTCAGAGGCGATGAAGGACGTAGTAACTTGCGAAAAGCGTTGGCGAGCTAGTAACAAGCATTTGAGCTAACGATGTCCGAATGGGGGAACCCAGCAGCATAAGCTGTTATCGCAACATGAATACATAGTGTTGCGAGGCGAACGAGGGGAACTGAAACATCTAAGTACCCTTAGGAAAAGAAATCAACCGAGATTCCCCTAGTAGCGGCGAGCGAACGGGGA
>NZ_JAKKRS010000039.1:0-653 GCF_025654025.1 Shewanella sp. SM55
TGATTTCTTTTCCTAAGGGTACTTAGATGTTTCAGTTCCCCTCGTTCGCCTCGCAACACTATGTATTCATGTTGCGATAACAGCTTATGCTGCTGGGTTCCCCCATTCGGACATCGTTAGCTCAAATGCTTGTTACTAGCTCGCCAACGCTTTTCGCAAGTTACTACGTCCTTCATCGCCTCTGACTGCCAAGGCATCCACCGTATACGCTTAGTCGCTTAACCATACAACCCAAATGAGTTTCACTCAYCTGCGTCGCATTGCGACCAGCTTGGTTTTACTTGTCTCACTTCTGACCAAAGAAGTGGACGCGCCTTAGACGTAAACTATCCAATAAAGAATAATTTACTATTGAATATTCAAGACACTTAATAAAGTGTTTGAGAACTCATGTTCAATGCTTGCGCATTAAACGTTTTGTAATTAATCACATGACAGACTCATGCAATTAAATACTATCAGCTTTCCAAATTGTTAAAGAACAATGCGTACCGGCTCGCGGCGCATTTAGCTCTGACTTCCCCGAAGAGAAGCTAAACAAGCAATCTGTGTGAACACTCAAAAGGTACACGGATGTACCGAATGTCGAAAATGCAGGAGCATTTTTCGACCAAACATTAAGTTAGTCGTATAGGTAAGGAGGTGATCCAGCC
>NZ_JAKKRS010000040.1:0-650 GCF_025654025.1 Shewanella sp. SM55
CCACGGTGAATACGTTCCCGGGCCTTGTACACACCGCCCGTCACACCATGGGAGTGGGCTGCAAAAGAAGTGGGTAGCTTAACCTTCGGGGGGGCGCTCACCACTTTGTGGTTCATGACTGGGGTGAAGTCGTAACAAGGTAGCCCTAGGGGAACCTGGGGCTGGATCACCTCCTTACCTATACGACTAACTTAATGTTTGTTGAGTGTTCACACAGATTTGCTTGATAGAAGAAAGAGTAAAAGATGGGTCTGTAGCTCAGCTGGTTAGAGCGCACCCCTGATAAGGGTGAGGTCGGTGGTTCAAGTCCACTCTGACCCACCAATCCTTCCTTCTCAGCGTTGGAAAGTGACTCGTTTAGTGAACTAAACGTCGCCACTGTCCGCCTTGATAAGAAATGATTGGCAAACCAATCCTTTTAGAGGTTTGGAACATCTTACTTACTCGCACTGCATGTAAATGGGGCTATAGCTCAGCTGGGAGAGCGCCTGCCTTGCACGCAGGAGGTCTGCGGTTCGATCCCGCATAGCTCCACCATTTACACCTTATTCTGACTTTATTGCAAAGTAATAAGGCATATGCACTATGGATAGAGATGCCAAAGATAAACTTAAAAATTATCTTTGGCTTTTTTAAGCCCGCTCTTTAAC
>NZ_JAKKRS010000005.1:0-256623 GCF_025654025.1 Shewanella sp. SM55
CAAGCGGCCGTTGCTTGTGGAATTACAAGCAAAGGGCCGTGGCGAAGCTCGAAAACACCAGGGATACAGCAAGCGCTGAGTAATGAGTATCTCAAGAAAGCAGGTTTATGTTCACTGAGAGATGGATGGATTGCAGTTCATTATCCTAACCAGAAAGTGAGTTAGGCGTTCTAAATGAACCGCCCTGTGCGGAGCCGCATGCAGGGTGGTGTGGGGGCTGGAGGCTAGATACCTCCGGCTACCCGATTGTGTGGCAAATTTCATTTTTCATTCAAAGATTCACCCGGTTTGGTATTATGAATTTCAGGACATAAATGATCCGCTATTCCATGCAGTAGTACTCTAATTCTCGCTTGGTCGACACGTGCCATTGCCATGTTTATATCTCCATGACCATAGCCGGAACGATATTTATCTGCTTCTTCACGTAGATCAGAGGCGGTTCTTGAACGAATATCAAAAGTAGGGGCATCTTCCTTAGAAATATATGCATCAATATCAGTGAATAGTTTCTCATCTTGCAACTCAAGGATGAGATTTAAGCATGCCAAGCCGCAACAAGCTGTTTGTAAGGATGCCCAACCAGTCTGATATTTACCGACCTTACGTGTCCAGCTGAGAAGTAAGTCTCTAATTTCAATGGCCTCCCTATCACAACCCCGTTGATGTGCATCTACTGCGGACTCGAATATGTTATCTGCGATTCGGTACGTTTCAATGTATTTTATTGTTACTTCATCGTCAGGTATCCATGAAAACACATAAATCAACCAACGAGCCGATTTTCTTAGATTATCTCTATGATGATCATCGCAAACATCCGAACAAGAAACAGCGAGGAGTAATTTTGTGATATGTACTATCCAATGGACTAAATCGAATGTAAGTTGAGATCTTTTCTCAATAGCCAGCAATAATAATTCCTTTTCTGTTTGATACAACCCATCCGCCCACTCCTCTATATGGCCAACAACTCGCTGTGCTGCTTCATCACCAGAATCCGCATTTGATAAAGCATTTACTAATACCGTCAACCATGCCATTAATGTATCGTTGCTGGTTCCGGAATAGTAAGGCGCTAAGCTTGTGCTATGTACTCTCGTCAGCGGGGAATCAGGTATCTTGAGGTACATTTCTGCAATCAGTTTTATATCATCTCGCACCTCTTTGACCGCATAACGGACTTCCCATGACTTGCTTCGCAGTAATTCGAAAGTGAGAGTTGCAAGCTGTTTAACGGCTACTTGAGATACCGGCTGGTAGTTTTTATTAACAGCGCCAGTGCAAGCAATAAATGCGATTTTCTCCGAGATAGAAGCTATGCACTCAGGTTTGTCATGTGCAACGATAAGTCGAGCAGCATTTCCTAACAGTGATACGCCTTCAATTAACACGTCAGCCATATCATGCGGAATAACACTTTCCACTGCACTTATCAGATAGCTTGATACAAGATGCGCATGCGTCCGTGCAGCATGCTCTTCGCCATATTCAATGGAAAGGTAGAGCTGTGTGAGCTGAAGTAGGCTGTGTAGATTTTGCTCAATGAATTGCTCATCTTTTCGTGAAACGCCTACTTGCACATTCTGCCGCAAATGCTCAAGTGTATTTGTTAGAAATCTATCAGATGCGAGCGGATTTTCTAAAATATAGCTGTTTGAGAAGAACGTTTTTCCCTTTGTTTTAATATACAATGCATTGATTGCAACTATCCCATTAAGTGCAACTCGTGAAACCTCGTGGTCACCTTGTTCTGCGTAGCGCCTTGAAAAGGTTATGCAATAGGAAATTGCTTGCTCGGCTGGTGCTGTCCAATTTGGATGCAACTGAAAATAGGTAACACGATCCATATCGTATTTACCCCTGATTTTCTCATCTTCTTTTTCATCACTTGCATTAGCTCGAAATATCGGAGTCGTCCGCTTTACGGCTCTGTCCCATATATTAAAATTCCTTTTCGTATCAGCGACCACCAATTCCAATTGCGTCGTAGGACTAATCAAAGCAAGCGCTCTGCGATACGCAAGCACAAATAGCAATTGTATTTATCCGGCTTACTACGCTTAGAAGGTCAAGTGTTTTTTTGATTAGTAAGGGGGCCTTGCGAGACGCAGCAAACTCTAACTCTGATGACGAAAAAATCATGCTCAGCGACGAAAATCGCTAAGTATTAAGGCATGCACATAGAAGAAAACTTCCTCGACAAAAAAGCCAGACATACGGCCTTGGCTGCTACGACCACTGCACTTACAAATGAGAGCGATTGGAAGTGTTATTACTGCTGGCAGATTTAGCCTACTGGTTGCATTCATGTTAGGGCTGACAGCAGAAATGGCCTGATTGCAGTTCCAAGCAAACAGCATTAAACACTGGCGAGTTTTACCGTTCGACTAGTTGGGTATGAGGAATGTAAGCTCGCAAACTTAGAGCTTAGAACTAAGCAGATACAGGCTGAAATAAGGAAATGATGTTCTGGCCTTAAGTGTCAGACTGAGCAGTAATCAAAATAAAGAAGAGCTGATACTATGATTAAATTCGTGGTGATTACTCAGGTGTTTGATCAGGGCTAGCGCATGAGTGCCATTGCCTTAATTGCATTAGATTTACTTCTGTCTGTGAGCGTTCAGTGTACTGTTCAATCCATATTAGACAATTTTCATTGAGAATTTTTGAACTCTACAGTTAACAGTTCACCATTAGCAAAATGACGTCGCTCCAAGTTCTAATATTTCATTTAAGCAGTCACATCTAGCTTCAAAAACTCTCTTGTTGATTGAGCAATATTAAAAATCCAATCGTGTTTTAAGCTACCAAAGAAACGCTCAACGAAGGCATTATCCCAACACGCACCTACATCCCCCATACTGACTCGGATATCATAGCTCGATAGCAACCTACCGAATTACTTGCTGGTATACAGTTAGCATCGGTCACCCAGCCCTCACCTGTCTTTAAATAGGCCATGTCACCTGCCCAAATCTAATTAGCGAATTTTGGGTTAAAGTTAATATTTAACAAGTTATTAGCCACAGCATCAGCGTGTTTTCGCTATGTCGTCACCTTGTAATCTCGTCGCTAGGTTGCTTTGAGTCGAAGGTGGTACATAATTTTACGAACGAGATAGTAACCAACCTAGTAGCCTTCTTTACGCAATTTCTTCACCATTTCACGATTTCCTATGCCGCCACGACTTTGCTTTAATAGTTGTCGAACAAGGCGATATTGCTTCAGTGTTTCAAGACTTATCACGCTTGCTGGGCATTTATGCCCATAGTAATAGCCTGACCTACTCACACTCATTACTCGGCATAACACAGCTATAGGTAATAGGTTAGATTGCTGTTTGATGATGCGTAATTTTTTGTTTTATCTACACAATAACTTCAACTCATCACGCTCAGACTCTGCTAAGGTGATACCTTGTTGCAAGGCTTAATATGTTTCCTTCCAGTTGTAAAGCAGACTAGTGCTAACCCTTAGAGACATTGCCGCATCAATAACGTTATAACCTTGCTCTAGCACTATCTAAACGGCTTCACCTGCGGATAACTCTTATGTGATTTATTCAGTCTCATATAGACCTATTAATTTATTGACCATACTGTCTCAAAATTAAGTGCTGAAATAAAATTAGACCGGAGCAGGTGCAGTGGTATACAGAGTCTGACCATTATATTGGCGGTGATATTACATTTTTGGAAACAAATTCAATTACTCTGTCCTTAAATTATTTCCATTTATAACTCGTTTTGGTCGGATAAACAGCACCTCTGTTACTTAGGTGCTGCTCTCCTAAGAACCGTACATGCAACTTTCACTGCACACAGCTCAAGCCTCCACTAAGGTGCACTGTCAATTGGCGGTATTTTGCGACTTGCTGCTTCTATCTACACTGCAACAGGTTGACTCAGGTTTGGCCGGATATCCAATTTCCTCCAGAGCGTCGAGTATTTCGTCTTGCGATTGGCTGCTTTGTACATTGATACTACGGCTGGAGAGATCTGCTGTTACGACTGCATCGGCGTCCAGTTCCTTTATTGCACGATTGATCAAGCCAAAGCAGTGGTTGCAGGTCATATCGGTAATTTTTAACGTTAACATCGTAAATCTCCTTTGCTAAAGTGGGCAGCTAAAATTCTGCACCTTGCTACAGGGAGAAGGTCAAGGCTTATTTTCTGTGATGTTACCCATTACCTGTTGTGCCAAAATGGCATAATGTGAGCAGGGGTCGCCAGTGCTGCAATCTGATAGCAGCTGCAGTACTTGCTGCATTTGCTGTAGCTCACTGCTCTTCCCTTTAATGCTGCTCTACCAGCTGTTTGACTTTACGGCTTTCCCGCTCTAGATCGCACCAGAGCTGCTGTAAGGATAAATGTCATTTCATGAAAACCCTTATCTTCTAGCGCGAGCTATAAACTCCAACAGTTATAATTGCTGACAGTTATACAGTAGCTGGCTTCAGTTCGTGGAGCCTTATTTAACCTAAACTCGGGATAAGAAACTTTGAACTAATAGCCCTCCAAGTGATCGGAACTTTCGACCAAGAAAAACCTATCATACCGGAGGGTCTATAGTTATTTTGATCATGCTTTTTTACCTCAAAAGATTGTCTTCGTTTTAATTCCATACTTACACTTCTGATAAAAATAGAGTGATAAATTACTTAAAAACTATATTATTAAATATAAATAAAGTCATATTTCGGCAATCTTCAATCAAATGCAGATTGATTTATTAGCGCTTAAAATAATAAATTATGACAATTTGAAGCCTCCCAAAGAAAATCTTATTTTCTAACTCGTTGTTTCTACGTATTTCCCCAACTCATTTTGTATGAAAGCTACAGTTTTGTGTTCGTGGCCACTCAGAATGAGGTTTCGCGGCAGACTGAGATTTGCTTTTTTTCGCCGATATCTTCTGGCCATCTTACCTGCTCTTATTTGGGTATTGGTACGATTAACTAAGTTTGGTGCTTAGGGACTAGATGATGGTTTGTTGCTATTTGCTGGTAAATGGAAAATGCAGTTTTTGTGACGCCTCGCTACGTGAATTCTTTAGAGTGTTGGCTGGCCATAGCCCTCTATTATTCACGTAGCAACGCGTTCTTTTTGACTGGTATCAATACTGCCAATCTTCATAGGCCACAATGGCTGACTGTTGAGTAAATTACGATGCTCTCGCCAATTTCAGAGTACCTGTGCCTAATTGAACACGTTTAATATGTTTGGCAGCAAGTTCAGCTAAAAAAAATCAAATTAATACATAGGGAACTCATAGTGCACCTCAATTCGTTATTTTTTAATATTATACGCAGAGGTGCGACAGCTTATGTCGTAACTAAAAGGAAGTTTGTACTGCGGACTCTTATATTATCGCTAGGCAATGAACCTTCAATAACTTGCGGTACAGAAAGTGGTTTAAGTGGCTTGTTGGATGACGTAATTAATTTATCGCTCATCTACTACTAACATGTGAAGTGGTTCAATGCCACCGTCAAATACGACAAGCTGGTGATTGACATAGGGCGGAGGAATGAGAATAATACGCGGCAGGTTGCAGAGAAGCCTGTCCGCAAAAGATGATATCACTCTGATAAATTAACAGCGTTGCGAATCGATTTCATATCGAACCCACAGCAATCAAATAAGTTTGGCTAAGCGGAATGCCAATAAACTTAGGAGAATTGTTTGTGAAACATGCAACCGCTAACACTTTCAAACCCGCCGGTATCAATGTTGAACCTTCTGACATTGTACCCTTGGCAGCCACCGAAACGCCCTCCCACGGGAAATATCACTCAGGATCTCAGTCAACTGAGTCCTTAGGTACGTTAGCTATCCCTACTTTGTATTTGCGCTTTGCGTTACCCATGGCATTGGCCATGATGCTCAGCGGCAGCTACAACTTAGTCGACTCTTATTTTATTTTGAAATACATCGGTGCCGATGCATTGGCTGGGGTGACGATTGCCTTCCCGTTACAAATGATGATTTTTGCTTTGGCCTGCATGATAGGAAATGGTACTGCGACCTTAGTAAGCCGATTTTTAGGGGCAAACGAGTTTGATAAGGCGAGTCAAATCGCGAACACTGGTTTTGCGTTAGCCCTAGCTTACGGCCTGATAGTGACTATCGTGTCACTCGCCCAGCTTGATCATTTATTGGCGTTTATTGGGGTAAGCTCAACACTTGCCTTAGCTGCTACAAAGTATCTACAACCCATTCTCTGTTTTAGTCTATTCACTTTTTTGTTATCTCTTAGCGGCGATTTACTCAGAGCTCAAGGAAAAGTCGTGGTGATGCTGCTGGTTATCTTGTTGTCGGCGGTCATGAACATCTTGTTCGATACACTCTTTATTGCTGTTTTGGAGATGGGCGTGAGTGGTGCGGCGTGGGCAACGGTGGCGGGTCAATGTGTGAGTCTATTTATTGCAGCCGTCTATTTTGTCCCCAATAACCGTTTTGGCAGTAAACAGGCGCTTCATAAGCAAGCTGCCCAGCCTATTTGTTTTAGAATGGAGCAGATAAAGCTCAATCTCACTGAGATAAAAGCGATTCTTGGCCTGGGTAGCCCAATATTATTATCATATCTTGGGATTGCCTGTGTGATCTCATCAGTAAATCATATTTTAGTCAGTCATTTAGCCAATGTAGCGCCCAATACGCCAGCCGCGAATGAGGTCGCATACATGATCAGCGCTTATGGTTTGATCGGACGCTTTAATATCTTTATCGCCCTGCCGCTCATGGCTCTCACCAGTGCAGCGCAAACGATCAGTGCGTATAACTATGGGGCGATGGCATCTTCTCGGGTGTTAGCGTGTGCTAAATGGGGGATCGTCTTGACCTGCTGTTATCTGAGTATAGTGACAATCGTATTTATGGGTTTTCCTAACTCGGTATTTCGCGTGTTCACCGATGACCCCGCACTCATTGACGCTTGTATTAAGATTTCGAGTGTGACGTTTATCGCTTTACCTTTGGCGGGGATCACAGGTATTGCGATTGCTGTGTATCAAGGCACAAATCGCCCTAAGCTTGCTTTGCTATTATCTGGGATAAAAATCTATGGTTTGTTACTGCCCCTGCTGATCCTGTTGCCTCAACTATCCTTCGCAGATATTTCATTTATCACAGGTGCATTAAACATTTATATCATGCCAAACGCTTTGGCTGAGTTGTGGATGGCCTTTCCAATCGCGGACATCTTAGCTTGTCTCTTGAGTTTATTGATCATCAGTATTTGGCCTTTCATTCACGTGCCGCGAGCAAATCGAGTCAGTCATGGAGGTAATGCAAAATGAAGTTAGCCAAGATGAAAGACTCAAGCGCCATCGCATTAAATGAAACCAAAGTTCGCGCTAAAAAACTGCTCAAAGCTTGTCAGCAGGATGAGCCGTTAGCCAAGCAAAGAGTCGCGACCTTAATGGCGAAATTGGACATATCACACTCAGATCTACAGCTTAAGCATTGCCAACAAGTGATTGCTCGTGAGCTAGGCTTTATCGATTTTCATCATTGCCAGCGAGTCCTGTCGGGTCAAGCCACACTCGGGGATGATTGGGGAGGCTTATTCCATACTAAACAATGCGACACATTACTCAATCATTGGTTTACTGGCTATTTAGCCGCGCGTGATTTTAATGCGCAAGTTGAGGACACATTGCTACTCCCCTACAAGAAGCAGTTTTTTGTGGTGGAGCGGCGGGATTACTGCAATGCGCTGAATTTGCTGATAATTTTTCAACCAGTGGATAATGCTGGCGAACCGACTATCCTGCGAGATCTGGTGAGCAGCTATGCTAATGCAGATTGGCATTCCTTTGCTCTTGCCATGGTCCAACACAAACTCCCCAAAGTGTAATGATGGCTGAGATTGTCTGGCATCATGTTGAATGAGGAAATCTAGAGTTAAATAATACAAGCAAAGTCATCATTGCTGATGGCTTTGCTTGTGAAATATGGCTGAAACACTGCGTTTCGGATCAGAAACGCAAGGCTAAAATAGCTAAAATGCAAAAAGCCGCTAATTGCTTAGCGGCTTTTTGACTAAATATGGCGGAGGAGCAGGGATTTGAACCCTGGGTGGGCTATAAACCCACGCCGGTTTTCAAGACCGGTGCATTAAACCACTCTGCCACCCCTCCGAACGAGGCGCATAATATAAGTAAGTCTGTTGACTGTAAAGCACTAACTCTCAATTATGTGCCAATTGTTGCTATTACACTCAATCCGCTGGATTTTGCTTCACATCGGACATTATGCCTACCCGTGCGGGATCTGGCTTAGTGAAATGTTTGGCAAAGTCGCCCCACTCTTGTTGACTCTTAAGTATATAGCCGACCACAACTAAAATAGCGCAACATAGGATACCCCAACCAATCGCCACTTCACCAAGACTTGCCCACATAGCGACTAAGCTTGATGCACCAAAGGCAATGCTGATCTGTAAGAAGTTCTGTAATCCTGCGGCCTTAGCGGCATTCTGACTAAACTGCTGTAGCGCGCTGTTCACGACTATTGGATAAATTGCACCATTGGCCGCCGCTAAAATCGAGAACGAAATAAGCAGTGGGAAAATCGTGCTCGCGGGATAAATCAGCGTGAACATGATGATCGAAATAACGCAGGCTGCGAAAACTGACAACAAGATATTGAGTGTTTGATGTCCGCCAATGCGTTTTATCAGTAACTTACTCGCATAACCACCGACAATAAACATGATGGTTTGCGGGATAAAACTTAACCCAATTTCAGTCGCTTGATAACCGTGCATTTCCATCACAATCGGCCACACAGTTAAGTAGGCAAAGAAAGCACCGGAACAGGCACCGAAGATCACGACGTTGCCTAAATAGCGGGTGTTTTTCAAAATTTGCCCATAAGATACAGCAACATGTTCACTGTGTTTATGTTGACTCTTGCCTGGAACAAAGTACAAGGTCATCAATACCAGCAGAAAAGCGATAACACACAAGGAGATAAAGATTGCACGCCAGCCTAATTCGTTCAGAATATAAGCGCCAAGGATCGGTGCTAATGCAGGCGATAATGCGACCAATGGCATAATGTTGCTGAAAATACCTTGTGCTTTATCGGCATCATATTGTTCAACCACAATAGCTTGCCAAATAACCCCTGCACTACAGGCGCCAATGGCTTGGAAGAAGCGCGCGGTATTGAGCATTAATATAGAATCACTGTTGGCAATAAACACGCTAGCAATGGCAAATAAAACAAGGCCAAAGATCAGTGCCCAACGTTTGCCGATTTTATTGACTAACGGGCCGTAAAGCAGCTGACCTAAGGCAAGACCCGCAAGGAAACAGGTCAATGACATCGCCACCTGTGATGGTGTGCTGTCAAATGAGCCTTCAATTGCTTTGAAAGCAGGCAAATACATGTCAGTGGCAATAAAGCCAAGCATGCTCAACATGGCTAAATAGAATAGAAACATAAAGAACTTTATGTTTACAAAGGTGTTACTAGACGTTTTCATAAAATAATCGTGTCAGATTGACTAAAGTGTGCAGTCTAAAGACTTGTTAAATTTATTGGAAACGTTTATTTTTGACTTGTGCTATCAATTATTTTCATTGGAACGGACGTCAGCTATGCTCTCAGAACAAGCGCTAGAACTCATTGATATTGTGGCTCGTGTAGGTAGTTTCACCGCGGCGGCGAATCGGCTACATAAAGTGCCCTCTGCCGTGAGCTACGCGGTCAAGCAAATAGAAGAAGAACTCGGCGTCATTCTTTTTGAACGGCATCATCGCAGCGTAACGTTAACACCAGCGGGTGAACATTTTGTGAAGCAAGCCAGAACCTTGCTCACGCAGATGGACGAGATGAAACGTGGCACTCAGCGCGTGGCAAATGGTTGGCAACCCACCTTGTCCATAGCCCTTGATAATATCGTCCGTGCCGACAGGATCAGCGTATTAATTGCTGACTTTTATCGACACTTCCATGATATTGAATTAATTATTCGCATTGAGGTCTTTAACGGGGTTTGGGAAGCGCTCGCCACGGGTCGCAGTGATATTGCTATTGGTGCGACAACCGCAATTCCAGTCGGTGGTGTTTACCAATATAAAGACATGGGGGATATTGAGTGGGCGTTTCTTGTTAGTAAAAATCATCCCTTGGCCAGTATTGACCGCCCATTAAGTGACGATGAGCTGCGCCCTTTTCCCTCGATTTGTTTAGAAGATACTTCTCGGGAAATTCCAAAACGTATGACTTGGTTGCTAGAGAATCAACGCAGGTTAGTCGTACCTGATTGGATCCGTGCCATTAACTGTTTCCGCGAAGGTTTAGGCGTCGGTTATATGCCAGTGCATTTAGCGAGCGTGTTTATTAAGGCGGGTGCGCTTGTTGAAAAACAACTGGAAAATCCAAAGCAGACAAGCCCTTGTTGCTTGGCGTGGAATGCTGACAAGATGTCGCCTGCACTCGCTTGGGTGCTGGAATATCTTGGCGATACAGAAAAATTGCACAAAGAGTGGCTGGCTTAAGCTTGGTTTAAACTCAATATGCTGATCTAGTCATTGTTGAGATCAGTATTGATTGTGTACCGTTTATGTACAGACTAAGTCTTTACCTTCATAGTGGATGAAGACGCAGATACAAGAATCTTATTTTTTATGCTTTGCAATTAAAGTTGAAATAAATAATTGAGTAAAATTTTGAAGATTAACAATTTGTTATTCATGGTTCTATGACTTTTACCCGTATCTCATGTACGGTATCATTACACTAGTTAAGTTCATTTTAGGATTTTACGGGAACTTAGTGTGCTGTAAAAAATCAAAATGATCAGTTTGGAAATGTGTCAACGGAGATCAACATGACCCAAGAAACCTTATATTCGACGAGTGCGTCAACACTGGAAGTGAACAAACTTCTTAAAAACACTTATATGCTGTTATCGATGACATTAGCCTTCTCTGCCCTGTGTGCGGGTTTGGCAATGGCATTAAATATCAGTCCGTTAGTCTCCATTGGTTTATCGATTGGTGGCTTAGTACTGTTGTTTGTCACTTTACGTAAAGCCGAGTCTGCAGCGGGTATCTTCTGGGTGTTTGCCTTTACAGGTATGGAAGGTGCTTCACTGGGCTACATGCTCAATCACTACGCGGGTATGGCAAACGGTCCACAGCTGATCATGCAAGCACTGGGGTTAACATCAGTGATTTTCGTTGCGTTATCAGCCTATGCCGTGACCACTAAGAAAGATTTCTCTTTCCTACGTGGATTCTTATTTGCCGGCTTGATTGTGGTGATCGCCGCCGCTGTGATTAATATTTTTATGGGTAACACTGTTGCCTTTATGGCAATTAACGCAGGCTTGGCGTTACTGATGACAGGTTTTATCCTGTTTGATACTAGCCGTATCGTCAATGGCGGCGAAACTAACTACATTCGCGCGACTATCTCGTTATACTTAGACTTCTTAAACCTCTTCATCGCACTGTTGCACCTGATGGGCATAGGCAACGATGACTAATCCTAGTTAGCGATTTTTAGCTTAACTTGCGTTAGAATGGCCCTACTTTTAGGGCCATTTTTATTTTAAATGAGCAAATTTATTATCCAAGTGAACGGGCCCGCTTATGGCACGTCGGCGAGTGTTAATGCCTTACGCTTCTCCCAAGCTGCACTTTTAGCTGGGCATCAGATTATCTGTGTGTTTTTTTATCAAGATGGCGTGTATAACTCCACAGATTTAAGCTTACCCGCCTCCGATGAAAACGATGTGATCAGTGACTGGAAACAGCTGGCGCAATCCCATCAGGTCCCGTTAGTCAATTGCGTGTCTGCAGCGCTACGTCGCGGCATTGTGAGTCAGCAAGATGCCCGCGAGAATGGCCTTAGCCACTGGAATGTGGGCGAATCATTTATCATGGGCGGTTTAGGTGAGCTAATCACAGGTATTGAATCGGCCGATCGTTTGATCAGTTTTTAACTCTCAGGGCTACTATGAAAAAATTGTGTATTCTATTTCGCTGCTCGCCACATGGTACTGTTCGTGGCCGCGAAGGTTTAGATCTTGCCCTGCTTAGCGCTAGCTTCGAACAAGAAGTGAGTTTAGTGTTTGTGGATGAAGGTGTGTTGCATTTGATTAAAGATCAACAGCCTGAGCTTATCGGTGCTAAAGATTACATCTCCACCTTTAAAGCACTGCCGCTGTATGATATTGGCTCTGTGTTTGTCTGTAAGCAATCCTTAGCCGATTACGGCTTAAGCCATGGCTTACTGTCGATCCCAGTGACAGTGGTCAACGATGAAGCCATCGCAGCCCATTTAAACCAAGTGGATGAGGTCTTAGTATTCTAATGATTTTACATCATATTCAAACATCTCCCAGTCGAGATAGCGCGCTGAAACTTTGTTTACGTTACGCCTGTAAGGAAGATGCGATTTTATTATCGAGCGATGGCGTTAACGCGTTACTGCTGCGCCAGTGGGCAATGGCATTATCGCCCTTCAAGTTGATGGTCTTAAAAGATGATGTTATCGCACGCGGCCTATCCGAACGTTTAAAGAACGTCATGCTTATCGATTACAATGAGTTTGTGGCTCAATCATTACTCCATGACAAGGTGATAACGTGGTAAATCCATTGCAATTTAATGGCGCAGAAATCGCTCGTGACCATCAAGGTTATTTAAAAAATCTTAACGATTGGCAACCCGATATGGCCCTGTTGTTAGCGGCAGAAGAGCAAATTTCACTTACGCCTGCCCATTGGGAAGTGATTAACTTTGTTCGAGATTTCTATCTCGAATATAAAACGAGCCCTGCTATCCGAGTATTAGTTAAAGCCATTGGCCAAGCCTTAGGACCAGACAAAGGCAATTCTAAATACTTATATACCCTATTCCCGATTGGACCTGCGAAACAAGCAACGAAAATCGCGGGCCTGCCCAAACCAGCTAAGTGTATTTAATGGCAAAGGGTTAAGTCATCACGTAAACATGACACAAACAAAAAGGCATGTTCCCTTGGGAAACATGCCTTTCTTTTTACTTGAACAAAGTTGATAGGGTTATTTGACGTTTTCTAACACAACCCAGATGGCTTTGCCTACGGTGGCAAGCATTACAGCAAAAAATACTGCAATCACAGCGGTATAGGAAAGCCAACGGAGATAGCGCTGGCCTTTATCCATAGTATTATTTTGTGTTCCATTAGCCTATTTGAGTCAAACCGCCCATGTAAGGACGCAGAACTTCAGGGACTGTGATACTGCCATCAGCATTTTGATAGTTTTCTAAAATAGCCACTAAAGTACGACCTACAGCTAAACCTGAGCCGTTTAACGTATGCAATAGCGCAGGCTTATTATCTGCTTTCACGCGGTAACGTGCTTGCATACGACGGGCTTGGAAATCCTTCATGTTTGAGCAAGAAGAAATCTCACGATAGGTATTTTGTGCTGGTAACCAGACTTCGATATCGTAGGTTTTGCTTGAGCCAAAGCCCATATCGCCAGTACATAAAATCACAGTTCGATACGGTAAACCTAAACGCTGCAACACTGTTTCAGCATGACCAGTCAGCGCTTCAAGTGCCGCCATTGAATCTTCAGGCTTAACAATTTGCACCATTTCAACTTTATCGAATTGGTGCTGACGGATCAGACCACGGGTATCTTTGCCGTATGAGCCCGCTTCGCTGCGGAAACATGCAGTATGCGCAGTTAACTTTATTGGCAGCTCGTCTTCATCAACAATGCTATCGCGAACTAAGTTCGTTAATGGCACTTCTGCGGTTGGGATAAGGCTCAAGCCTTGGCCTTCTTCAGTCGCAGGTTTAGTGTGGAATAAGTCTTCACCAAACTTAGGTAGCTGGCCTGTGCCGAGTAAGCTTGCCTCGTTAACCAGTAATGGCACATAGGCTTCGGTATAACCGTGCTCTGTGGTATGTAAGTCCAACATGAACTGACCAATGGCGCGGTTTAAGCGGGCGACCTGGCCTTTCATCACGATAAAACGTGAGCCAGTAATTTTAACTGCATTTTTAAAATCTAAGCCGTTTAGGCCTTCGCCTAAATCGATATGATCTTTAATCGGAAAATCAAAAGTGCGTGGCGTACCCCAACGTCTCACTTCAACGTTCTCTGTTTCATCGGCACCCATTGGTACTGATTCATCAGGCAGGTTAGGCATAGACATGGCAATGGCATTGACTTCTTCAAGTACGGCGGCCAGTTCAATCTTTTTGGCATCCAACTGTGAACCTAAATCGCCCACTTGCGCCATAATCGCGTCAACATCTTCACCACGGGCTTTAGCTTGGCCAATGGATTTGGAAATGGCATTACGCGACGCTTGTAATTCTTCGGTAGCCACTTGCAGTGACTTACGCTTTTCTTCTAATTGAATGAGATGAGCTATGTCTAAAATAAAGCCACGGGTAGCCAGTCGCTCAGCGGTAACTTCTAATTCGTTGCGCAAAAATTTAGGATCTAACATGTGATATATTCTTAATAGTTAAATGCGAGAAAAAACCAGTTGTTGACCTAAGTACACCATGAATAAACATAGACTTAGATTCAACACCACATTCAAAATCGCCTTCAGCCAATCCCCTTCTTGCATCAGCAACAAGGTTTCATTAGAGAAAGTCGAAAACGTTGTCAAAGCACCTAATAGACCGATACCTATAAGCGCTTTGAGTTCAGGGCAGATATGACTCATTTGCCCCAGAGCGTAAATTACGCCCATAAAAAATGAACCTATAACATTAACCAACAGTGTACCAAAAGGAAAACTGCTGCCAAATACTTGGATCATGAATATTGAAATAAGATAGCGTAAAACTGCTCCAATTGACCCGCCGAAAGCCACTAATAAGATGTTAGTCATATCTTTTGTTCTCACTGGCTTGATCTAACTGGACTAATTGCGCCAATTTATCTTTGATCCGCTTCTCAAACCCTCGCTCAGTCGGAAAATAAAACTGTGCTGTTTGCAGGGATTCGGGGAAATAATTTTCACCACTGGCATAGGCATTGGCTTCATCGTGGGCATATCGATACCCAGCTCCCATGCCGATGTCTTTCATTAACTGAGTCGGTGCATTGCGTAAATGGTGCGGCACTTCGACTTGCCCTGTTTCGCGAGCTAACGCACGCGCCGCCTTAAATGCGGTATACACAGCGTTGCTCTTCGGCGCACTGGCAAGATAAACAATGGCTTGTGCTATTGCTCTCTCACCTTCGGCGGGGCCAACACGGTGAAAACAATCCCAGGCATTCAGTGCGATTGTCATCGCCGCAGGATCGGCATTGCCCACATCTTCAGAGGCAATCGCCAGTAAGCGCCTTGCCACGTAAAGCGGATCGCCGCCGCCCTCTAATATTCGACAAAACCAATACAACGCCGCATCGGGTGCTGAGCCGCGAATGGATTTATGCACTGCTGAAATAAGATCGTAAAACTGATCGCCGTTCTTATCAAAACCAGCAACTTGGTGCCCCGCCACTTGAATTAACATTTCAGTGGTAAAGGTGCCACCGTCGATGAGCATATCACTCATCAACTCAATAAGATTTAACGCTTTACGGGCATCACCATCACAAAGTTGTGCCAATGTTGTGAGCACATCGGTCGGCATTACAAATTGTCGTAGGCCTAAACCGCGCTCGTTATCGTTTAAGGCTTGAGTCACTATATGGGCGATTTCATCATGGCTTAAGCGCTTGATAAGATAGACCCTTGCCCGTGAGAGTAAGGCATTGTTGATTTCAAAAGACGGATTTTCTGTGGTCGCGCCGATAAAGATCACTGTGCCATCTTCAATAAATGGCAGAAAGGCATCTTGCTGACTCTTATTGAATCGGTGGACTTCATCGACAAACAATAGAGTACGTTGGCCACGGGATTCTGCAACGGCTTTTGCTTGCTCAATCGCGGCGCGAATGTCCTTAACGCCAGAAGTGACCGCGGAAATGCGTTCAACGTGAGCATTTGAGTAATGTGCGATTAATTCGGCTAAGGTTGTTTTACCTGTGCCCGGCGGTCCCCACAACATCATAGAATGGGCGCGCCCTGCTTCCAATGCTTTACGTAGTGGTTGGCCCTCACCCAGTAAATGGGCTTGACCTATGTACTCGCCAATCGTTCTTGGCCGCATGCGCGCGGCCAAGGGACGAAAATCGGGCGCAAAATTAAACGATAAACTGCTCACGCGATAGCCTAATGCGCTGCTTTACGACGTTGATCATCAACATCGACGCTGTCTGGGATCACAAAGGTGAACAAGGCTTTGTCTTTATTTGTGATGGCTTGCTGATTGCTTAAATCAAACAGGCTTAAATTACCTTTATCATCGGCAACATTAAAGTTGACTAACAGGGCATTTTTGAAACACACATTGACGGACAATATGCCCGAATCAATCGCCTTAGGTTTGATCTCATAGCAATCTTGTTTCTTGGACACTGAATACTGTGACCAAGTCGCATCGTCGCGGTGGACGAGCAATGCGATGGGAGATGCATTGATTGCTTCAGCAAAATCCATGATGACCACCTCTTCGGCGAAAGGATTGTAGATCCACAAATCTTTACCATCAGCGACAATCTGCGATTCATCTGGCTGGGTTAAATGCCAATAAAATTGATTCGGATACGCTAAGGCAAAAATGCCAGACCCCGTTTGAATAACCTTTTTATTGACATCTGTTACGGTTTGTTTGAAATCGGCTTTTAGTGACGCGGTACCAATCAATTTTTCCCTGAGCTGCTGCGCATCATCGGCAAACACAGCCGCGCTAAATAGCAAAGGTGAAGCTAACAACACAGCGCATAATCGTTTTTTCATTTTATTCCTTACCCTGTAAACCCTTGGGTGTATCAAAGCTACGCCTTAGCGCGGCTTAATAATGTTTTGGTGCTGGCGGCGCTAAGACTTCACGGTTACCGTTGTGGCCTTGAGCAGAAACAATACCTTGTGCTTCCATCTGTTCTATAATGCGTGCTGCACGGTTATAACCAATCTTAAATTTACGCTGTACGCTTGAAATCGAGCCGCGACGAGTTTCAGTCACAAAGGCAACGGCTTCATCGTATAACGGATCGTATTCTTCGTCTGATTCAGCGGTTTCACCAGGCAATAATACTTGTTCACCATCACTGGCACCGTTGAGGATTTCTTCGATATATTGCGGTTTGCCACGGGCGCACCAGTCGGCAACAACACGGTGAACTTCATGATCATCAACGAACGCACCATGAACACGATTAGGTACCGCAGTACCCGGTGGCAAAAATAACATGTCACCCATACCAAGCAAGGTTTCGGCACCCTGTTGATCTAAAATGGTGCGCGAATCGATACGAGATGACACTTGGAACGCCATACGTGTGGGAATGTTGGCCTTAATTAAACCTGTGATCACATCCACTGACGGTCTTTGGGTTGCAAGAATTAAATGTATGCCTGCGGCACGCGCTTTTTGGGCAATACGGGCAATCAACTCTTCAACTTTTTTACCAACAATCATCATCATGTCAGCAAATTCATCGACCACGACAACAATCGATGGCAGCTTATCTAACGCAGGCGCTTCTGACTCCATGCTGTCAGAAGACTTCCACATAGGATCTAAAATCACTTCGCCATTGGCCTTCGCCTCGGCAATTTTAGCGTTATAGCCCTTGATGTTACGTACGCCCATCATAGACATCAGCTTATAGCGGCGTTCCATCTCGCCGACACACCAACGCAGCGCATTGGCAGCTTCTTTCATGTCGGTCACGACTTCACATAGCAAATGCGGAATACCTTCATAGACAGACAATTCCAACATTTTGGGGTCGATCATGATAAAGCGTACATCTTCTGGGCCAGACTTATACAGTAAGCTGGTGATCATCACGTTTACACCCACAGACTTACCAGAGCCTGTAGTACCAGCTACCAATAAATGTGGCATTTTACCAAGATCAACAACAACGGGGTCACCAGCAATATCTTGGCCTAACACCATAGTTAAGTTGGATTTACTCTCAGTAAAGGCGGCACAATCTAACACATCGCGCATAAACACGGTTTCGCGGAATTTATTGGGCAATTCGAGTCCGACATAAGCCTTGCCCGGAATAACTTCAACCACGCGCACACTTTCAGCCAGTAATGAACGAGCTAAATCCTTTGATAGATTAGAGATTTTTGACGCTTTAACGCCCGGCGCTAATTCTAATTCAAAGCGTGTGATCACAGGACCTGGATACACACCCACTACATTGGCGATGATGTTGAAATCGGCCAATTTAAGCTCAACAAGGCGAGCGACTTGATCCAATTCCTCTGGGCTGATGGGATTCTTCTTACGGTCAGGTATGTCGAGCAAGTTAATACTCGGCAGAGGATCCATCGGTTTTTTCGGTGCGGGTTTGTCTTCTTGTCCTGGCAATACCACAATGCCATCGACAATTTTAGCTTTTTGATCTTGCTTATTACGCTGCGCTTGATTCACTGCACCTGTTGACACTTTAGTATCAAAATCAATGACATCATCGCTAAAACCTAGACTTTCATCGTCTTCATCTTCTGTAAATGCTTGACTGCTAAACACAGGCTCATTGTCATCATGATCGAATGAATGCGAATTTAAATCGGCATTGTCTTGCTCATCGGCATTTGAATGTTGAGGTTCAGCTAACCAAGGTGGCGCTTCAAAATTGCCATGGGCGGCCAAATCATCATTATCGATTTGTGGCTCAACCCGTTGTACACTCTTACTTTTACTGCTATTCAAGCTCAGAATTTTTGCAAGCGTCGATAGTTTGTTTTTTGGCGACGAATTATTCTCAGTTTCAGTAATAATACCTTCTGGTTCAATGACCATATCATCAGTGGCAGCATATAGCGTTGGGGTTATCTCAGCTCTACGACCAATATGACGCTCACGCACCTTAGGCTTTTCAACTATGGGGGGCTTTTCTAGCACATATTGGGATTCACGGCGCTGTTTAAACTTATCCACCACGGACATAAAACCACGGGTATCCTCGGTTTCATGCTCACGCTTCATCGCTTGCGGCAATAATTTTAACTTTTTATAAATCCAAATAGAGACTAAGCCGATTTTCTCGACCACAGTCAGCCAGCTAATCCCAGTCAACAGCGTAAAGCCTGAGCCCAAGAAACACAGCAGTAATAAGGTAGTGCCGAGTTTATTAAAATACGGCAACATGGCTTGACCGATCACATCACCCGCCACTCCGCCTGCCGAAAACTCGTAGATGTTGTTGGCATTCATACTCGCCAAAGCAGAAAATCCTAGAATGATCAGTAAAAATCCAATCAATCTCAGGGCCACTGAAAAGTAATCAATTTCAAGTAAATGATGGGCACGTTTGAACAATAACCAACCCGTCGATGCGACAATGATAGGCATGATATAAGCCGTAACGCCGAAGAAATATAACAGAATATCGGCAATCCAAGCCCCTACTGCTCCGGTCCAGTTTTTAATATCGCCTTGAAAATGCGACTGACTCCAACCAGGATCAGACGGACTAAAACTCGTCAATGCGAGCAAAATATAAGTGGCGAGAACACAACAAATGATGAGTCCGCCTTCCAGCAGACGTTGCAGGCCAGTGAGCGTGCGTACACTATTTCCTTGAGACAAACGACGTAATCCATAAAAGTGAAAACAGGTGGGCTAACGATACCAGAATCCCACTAAATGTGGAGCACATTAGCCTGTTTTTCTATACAGAATTGGTCATGATTGGCAAAATTTGGTCTATTGAGGTGTTTTAGTGTGCTTTTGGGGAGGAATGAGTTATTACACAAACACTTCCGTTAACAAATTTGCTTAAAAATGCCACAAAAAGAAGCCCCTAAGTTCGTAAACTTAAGGGCAATACAAGGCTAGTAGCAATAGGCGTAAAATGAGATGAACATATCGACGTTACTGATAAATAAGGGGCCTAAGCCCCTTATTGTAAAACCAAACAATCAGGGTAATTTAGATATCTGAGAGTAGATGATTTATCGCTACACGACTGGTGTGCTTAACTTCTTCCATCACAACATAAGTACGCGTGTCGGAAACAGAAGGTAATTTCAATAAAGTTTCACCTAACAAGCGACGATAAGCCGACATATCTGAAACACGAGTTTTCAGTAAGTAGTCAAAATCGCCTGAAACCAGATGACATTCTTGAATATCATCGAGTAGTTGCACTGCACGGTTAAACTTATCAAACACTTCGGGAGTATCACGGCTTAATGTGATTTCCACGAATACCAGTAGGGATGCACCCAAGAAATGAGGATTCACCAATGCGGTATAGCCATTGATGTAACCTTGCTTTTCGAGACGTTTTACTCTTTCTAAACACGGAGTTGGACTTAGTCCGACTCTTTTTGACAATTCCACATTTGAAATGCGGCCATCAAGTTGTAGTTCATTAAGAATGTTGCGATCGATGCGATCCAAGTCTTTTACAGGACTCTTTTTATTATATGCCATTTATTTAACCTTGCTTTATCACGAAAACAACATTTTATTCTACGTATGCCGAAAGTTCAGCAGCATAAACTGCGTCGCCGATACTATACTAGATATCCCTGAATTAATCACGTTCAGGTCACGATAAAATAACAATTATGCCCATTAAAAGTGGGATTTCAGGCAATTGAGGCTCAAAGATGATTATTGGTGTTCCCAAGGAAATTAAAAACCACGAATATCGTGTCGGTATGGTTCCTTCTAGTGTTCGCGAGTTGGCGATCAAAGGTCACGACGTTTTTGTTGAAACAAATGCAGGCATAGGTATTGGTTTTTCAGATCAAGATTATATTGATGCTGGCGCCACAATTTTAGCGACTGCTGCTGAAGTTTTTGCTAAAGCGCAGATGATTGTAAAAGTAAAAGAGCCTCAAGCAGTTGAACGCGCTATGTTGCGTCACGATCAGATTTTATTTACTTATCTGCATCTTGCTCCAGATTTACCGCAAACTGAAGATTTAATCAAAAGTGGTGCCGTATGTATCGCTTACGAAACTGTGACAGACGATCGTGGTGGCCTGCCTTTGCTTGCTCCTATGTCTGAAGTCGCTGGTCGTATGTCAATCCAAGCTGGTGCTATGGCATTAGAGAAATCTTCTGGTGGCCGCGGTATGTTATTGGGCGGCGTACCGGGGGTTGAGCCTGCTAAAGTCGTCATTATTGGCGGCGGTATGGTTGGTACTAATGCAGCACAAGTGGCAGTTGGTATGGGTGCTGATGTTGTTGTGCTTGATCGCAGTATTGATGCTCTACGTCGTTTAAATGTGCAATTCGGTTCTGCTGTAAAAGCCATTTACTCAACTGCGGATGCAATTGAACGTCATGTTATTGAAGCCGATCTTGTGATCGGTGGTGTACTAATTCCAGGTGCTGCGGCGCCCAAATTGGTTACTCGTAGCATGATTTCACGTATGAAGCCTGGCAGCGCTATCGTTGACGTGGCGATCGATCAAGGCGGTTGTGTTGAAACTTCACATGCCACTACTCACCAAGATCCTACCTATATCGTTGATGATGTTGTGCATTACTGTGTTGCAAATATGCCTGGTGCGGTCGCTCGTACTTCAACATTTGCGCTTAACAATGCAACTTTACCGTACATTCTCAAGTTAGCAAATTTAGGCTATAAAGAAGCGCTGTTGCAAGACAAGCATTTTCTTAATGGCTTAAACGTCATGCACGGTAAAGTGGTGTGTAAGGAAGTGGCTCACGCCTTAAACTTAGCGTTCACATCTCCTGCGACACTATTAGTATAAGTTTTTAATTAACTTAACTTTTTATGTGGATTTAAGCTGGCTTTACTTAGTATGTAATTCAAATCGGTCTCGATACTATTGAGGCCGATTTTTTATTGGGTAGAAATAGGCTTCACTACGATCGTACCATCATATTCATACAAGCTCATCCCGTGCTTCATTTCGTGGTTCACACTTAAGCTATTTATGTTCTCACAGTAAAGTAAAACTGACACTCTCCATACTAAAACGGATGGACTCGATTAGTGCAATCTAAAAGAATCGCCCTCCAACACTTTACCCCCACAGGTAAATTCCCTACAATCCTTGCAATTTGCTAAAGGCACGGAGATAAAAATGAGCCAGGTCAGACATTGTAACTTATTGATTTTGGGTTCAGGCCCAGCAGGATATACCGCAGCCGTTTATGCTGCGCGTGCGAATTTAAAACCTGTGATGATCACAGGTATGCAACAAGGTGGTCAATTAACCACGACGACTGAAGTTGAAAACTGGCCAGGCGATGCGGACGACTTAACAGGTCCGGCCTTGATGGAACGTATGCAGAAGCATGCTGAAAAGTTCGATACTGAAATCTTGTTCGATCATATCAACGAAGTAACCCTTACCGAGCGCCCTTTCCGTCTGAAAGGCGATAACGGCGAGTACACCTGTGATGCGCTGATCATCGCAACTGGCGCTTCTGCCCGTTACTTAGGGTTAGAGTCAGAAGAAGCTTTCAAAGGTCGCGGTGTATCAGCCTGTGCAACCTGTGATGGCTTCTTCTATCGCAATCAAAAAGTCGCAGTGATCGGTGGCGGCAACACCGCCGTTGAAGAAGCACTGTACTTAAGCAATATTGCTGCTGAAGTTCACCTCATCCATCGCCGTGACACCTTCCGTTCAGAAAAAATCTTGATCGACCGTCTGATGGACAAAGTCGCCAATGGCAACATAATCCTTCACTTAGATCAAACCATGGATGAAGTGGTTGGTGATGCCATGGGGGTGACAGGTCTGAAGATGAAGAGCACTAAAGATAGCTCGATCACTGACTTAGCCGTTGCTGGTGTGTTCGTCGCTATTGGTCACAGCCCTAATACCGGTATTTTTGAAGGCCAGTTGGAAATGAACCACGGTTATTTAAAAGTTCAGAGTGGCTTGCAAGGTAACGCCACGCAAACCAGTATCGAGGGTGTTTATGCCTGTGGTGATGTGATGGACCAACATTATCGTCAAGCCATTACTTCTGCCGGTACAGGCTGTATGGCCGCACTCGATGCAGAGCGTTATTTAGACGCTAAAAATAACTAGACTCGATTTTTCAACGAATAGCAGGCTTAGCCTGCTATTTTTTTAGGTCAAAATCGTTAAGCAATAGCAAAATTTTTTGCAGGCTGTGCCAATTAATATTGTTCACGCACGCACATTTCTTTCCTTTGCGATTCTTAATTCCGCACCACTTAGATAGTACTTATATAAGTTCTTAGGTAAGTAAAATCATTTCGTTGAGCCAAAAATGACGCACAAAAAAAGGGACCAAATGGTCCCTTCTCTACAGCAACAAACTAATTTCTTAGTTTAACGCTTCTTTTGCTTTTTCAACTAAAGTTGCAAATACAACTTTATCGAATACAGCGATGTCAGCCAAAATCTTACGATCGATTTCGATAGACGCCTTTTTCAGACCGTTGATGAAACGGCTGTAAGACAGACCATTTTGACGAGCGGCAGCATTAATACGTGCAATCCAAAGTTGACGGAATTGACGTTTTTTCTGACGACGGTCACGGTAAGCATATTGACCAGCTTTAGTTACTGCTTGAACAGCAACACGGTAAGTACGGCTACGAGCGCCATAATAACCTTTAGCTAGTTTTAAAACTTTCTTGTGACGAGCACGAGCGGTTACACCACGCTTAACTCTTGGCATTTTCTAATCTCCTAAATTAAGCGTAAGGTAATTGACGCGCGATTGCTGGAACGTCAGCTTTTGATACTAAACATTTGGCACGTAAGTGACGTTTACGTTTAGTGCTTTTTTTCGTCAAAATGTGACGTAAGTGTGCTTGCTTGCGCTTGAAACCATTAGCGGTTTTCTTAAAACGCTTCGCTACACCCTTGTCTGTTTTCATTTTAGGCATTTCTAAAACTCCGCATTGGGATGTTTAATAAAAAGCAAGGCGAGCAAAGGCCATAGACCTTTGCTACTTTAAGTTTTGCCCTACTTATTTCTTTTTAGGCGCTAGCACCATAATTGCTTGTCGGCCTTCCATTTTCGGGAAAGATTCAACAACCGCATACTCGTCCAAATCAGCCTTGATACGGTTCAATAGATCCATACCCAGGTTTTGGTGTGCCATTTCGCGACCTCGGAAACGAAGCGTAATCTTCGCTTTGTCCCCGTCTTCCAGAAAACGTATCAGGTTGCGTAGTTTTACCTGATAGTCGTTTTCGTCAGTTCCAGGACGGAATTTAATTTCCTTGACCTGAACCTGCTTTTGCTTCTTCTTTTGTTCCTTGGCTGACTTAGCCTTATCAAAAAGGAACTTACCGTAGTCCATAATGCGACATACTGGAGGTTCAGCATTTGGGCTGATTTCTACTAGGTCTACACCTGCTTCATCTGCCAAATTCTGAGCATCTCTGATGCTTACCACACCAATAGCTTCACCATCAATGCCTGTTAAGCGTACTTCTGGTACACCTGTGATTTCTTCATTGATTCTATTAGGGGCCGGCTGACGCCCTGCTGTTTTTTTGATCTTTATGACCTATTCCTCCAACAATTTGAGACTACGGAGCGAAATCTGTTGATGGATTTTAGTGGCGAAATCTTCAAGTCGCATCTTACCTAAATCGATACCATCACGGGTACGCACCGCTACTTCCTTATTTTCCATTTCTTGATCGCCAACGACCAACAAATAAGGGACACGCCTTAAGGTGTGCTCGCGTATTTTAAAGCCTATTTTCTCATTCCTCAAGTCAAAAGACGCTCGAATACCTTGTTCTTTGAAGAATTTTACGACTTCTTCAACATAATCAGCCTGTTTATCGGTGATATTCATCACGACAACTTGCATTGGGGCTAACCAAGTTGGGAAACGTCCTGCATATTCTTCTATCAAGATACCCAAGAATCGTTCCAAAGAGCCTAAAATAGCACGATGGATCATCACTGGGGTCTGACGGCTGTTATCTTCGGCAACGTAAGTTGCACCAAGACGGCTTGGCAACGCATAATCGAGCTGCACAGTACCACATTGCCACGCTCGGTCCAAACAATCGTGTAAAGTAAATTCGATTTTGGGTCCGTAGAACGCACCTTCGCCAGGCAAAATAGTGAATTCAATATTATTGGCACGCAGAGCTTGCTTAAGTGCTTCTTCCGCTCTGTCCCACATCGCATCGTCACCGATACGTTTCTCTGGGCGAGTCGACAGTTTTACTACGATATTTTCAAAGCCGAAGGTAGCGTAAGTATCGTAAACCATCTGGATACAGGCACTCACTTCCTCTTGAACTTGGCTGTCAGTACAGAAAATATGGGCGTCATCTTGCGTAAAGCCACGTACACGCATTAATCCGTGTAACGAGCCTGAAGGTTCATTACGGTGACAGCAACCAAATTCAGCCATACGCAATGGCAGATCGCGGTAAGATTTTAACCCTTGGTTGAAGATCTGCACGTGGCCTGGGCAGTTCATTGGCTTGATGGCGTATTCGCGATTTTCGCTGCTGGTCGTGAACATGGCTTCTGAGTATTTATCCCAGTGACCAGAACGTTCCCACAACACGCGGTCCATCATTAATGGGCCTTTTACTTCTTGGTAAGTGTATTGGTTTAGCTTACGGCGAATGAATCTTTCTAATTCGAGGAAGATGCTCCAACCGTCATTATGCCAAAACACCATACCCGGTGCTTCTTCTTGCATGTGATACAAGTCGAGCTGCTTACCGATTTTACGGTGGTCACGCTTAGCCGCTTCTTCAAGACGGGTTAAGTGTGTGCTCAGGGCTTTTTTGTCGGCCCAAGCGGTACCATAGATACGTTGCAACATCTTGTTTTCTGAGTTGCCACGCCAGTAAGCGCCGGCAATGCTCATTAATTTAAAATGCTGGCAGAAACGCATGTTAGGTACGTGCGGTCCACGACACATGTCAGTGTATTCTTCGTGATGATACAGCGCAGGCGTCGCGTCTTTGCTGATGTTCTCATCCAGAATGGCAATCTTATAATCTTCACCGCGCGCAGCGAATGTATCACGGGCTTCTTGCCAGCTAACGACACGTTTTACTACGTCATAGTTGGTTTTTGCCAGTTGAAGCATGCGCTTTTCTAATGCGTCGATGTCATCTTGAGTCAACTTGTGCTCAAGGTCGATATCATAGTAGAAGCCATTATCGATAACAGGACCAATCGCCATCTTGGTTTCTGGCCACATTTGCTTAATCGCGTGACCTAATAAATGCGCACAAGAATGGCGAAGAATTTCAACACCTTCTTCGTCTTTGGCGGTAATGATTGATAGCTCAGCATCGGTTTCAATGAGATCGCAAGCATCTTTTAATTCGCCATTAACGCGGCCAGCGATACAAGCTTTCGCTAAACCAGGGCCAATATCGGCGGCAACATCGAGGGTCGATACAGCATGAGCAAACTCGCGTTTGCTACCATCGGGAAGTGTAATTACAGGCATGAAATGTCCTTTCCAGTGGTGACCCACACGTAGGGCCACTTGGTTTTAGTTAATGTAAGAGAAATGCTCGCTAGGTTAAGACAGTACAGGAGTCTTAGCCGCCTTGCGTAGCAGGGCGTTTATTCTAAGGGATTGTAGCTAAAAGGCGCAAGCATATTGACCAGAATTGGGATTGGAAACAAAAAGCAAATTCATGATTTTGCAGTGTCTTGGTAACTTCTTGGTCATCTAACTCCCCTATTCTAGCGCCAGTTTATTGGGCATCACTGAAAACATGACAAGGGAGTTGATATGTTGAACTGCATTCTACTGGCTGTAACACTCACGCACACTGCAACCGCTTTACCTGAGCCGCAGGTGAAAATTACAAGCAAATCTTTGATTGATACTCAAGTGTTACTCGTTGATATTAAAAGTGAACTTGAGCAACAGATGCAGCGTTTAACGCTGGATATTACCCAAGATGCCCGCGATGGCGTGTTACACAGCAGTGAAATGGAGGGGTTAGTGACGGTAAAGGACTAGTTTTTAGAAGAGATAATGATCCAACAAGAAAATATTTAACCAGAAGGTCTATCATGCTGCGTTTTGAGACCGACTTCATCTAAGTCAGTGCACTGCACTCTGCTGTATACTCAAATAGGAAGCACATAAAGCGCACTCAGGTTTCGAATATCGACAAAGCGCAGACAATATAAGCGATAAGCGTACGAAGTATGAGATGCGTTGATTGAGCAGAGCGATTCGCTCTATTGGCGATAAGGAGTTGCACCATGAGAGTCATGAACAAAGTTATTGCTTGTCCCCACTGCGGGCACCATCAAGATATCAGTATCGATGCCAGCTGTGGAGACCAAGATTATTACGATGACTGCCGAATTTGTTGTAATCCGATTCACTTACGCTTACACATCGATGAATCGAGACGGACGGTTGAGCTGTATATCGATTCAGACGACGAGCAAATCTATTAAACGAGATTGCACTACACGCTGCGATGTCACAAAACTAACGTGCTTGTTCGTTAAAACGCCTGGCCAGCACGCGCTCGACTGTGTCGACGATAATTTGTGTTTGGCTGTCGATCTCAATATTGAGTTCATCACCCACTTTATACTGACTTAAATTGGTCAGTTTTAGGGTTTCAGGAATTAAGTGCAACTTAAAACCGGAGTCACTCACCTCGCCAACCGTTAAACTACAGCCATTAACACCAACAAAACCTTTATAAAAAATGTAATCCATCCATTTAGGCTCAATGCCCAGTGTCAGATCATAATGCTGTTCTGTATGGCTAATATCGATGACTTTGGCCTTAGTATGGATATGGCCAGAGAGAATGTGCCCACCAATTTCACTACCAAAAGTTAACGAACGCTCAACATTAACGCTTTGACCTATAGACAAATTAGCCAGATTCGTCAGTCGCAAGGTCTCTTCCACTACGTCGAAAAATACCCTATCATCGACTACCTGAGTCACAGTAAGACATACCCCGTTATTTGCCACACTTGCACCAATCGCAAGTCCCTCATGCAAATCAGGTTCGAACGCTACCTCAAGGGTATTTAGGCCATCTTTCTTATGTATTGCAACCACCTCGCAGGTGGCTTGAACTATACCTGTAAACATTTTCTGCTCGCTTAATCGTTAAAGGCTGTATTTATGAATAATTCAGGCTATCAAGCCAAACGTTTAATCCAATTGGCGCTGCCAGTACTGATAGCTCAGGTCACTCAGACCATGATGGGCTTTATTGATACCGTTATGGCGGGCCGTGTTAGCGCGGTTGATATGGCCGCTGTTGCGGTCGGCACTAGCCTTTGGTTACCCGCTATTCTGTTCGTCCAAGGTTTACTGATGGCTTTTACGCCTTTATTTGCCCACTACAATGGAGCGAATAATCAAAAAGCCATCCAACCTTTGGCCTTTCAAGGTGCCTATCTTGCCATCATTGGCGGCATTGGCGTGATGGTTTTCCTCGCATCTGCGCCCTTTGTGCTTAGCCATATGGATTTAGAACCCGAATTATACCGCTTAACCATAGGATATCTCGACGGTATTTTATGGGGCGCACCCGCATTTGTGCTTTATCAAGTGCTACGTGGCTGCAGTGAAGGTATATCCTATACCTTACCGACCATGGTCATTGGTTTTGTCGGTCTAGCCGTAAATATCCCCGCTAACTATATTTTTATTTATGGACACTTTGGCGTACCGGCCATGGGCGGCGCAGGCTGTGGTATCGCCACTGCTCTCGTATTCTGGGCCATGCTAGTTGCCATGACCATTTACATGCAGTTACATAAAAAATTCGCGGCTTTAGCTCCCTTCAGTAAATTTCATCGTCCAGACTTTGAAACTATGAAGAAAATGACCAAACTCGGCATGCCGATAGCAATGGCGCTGTTTTTTGAAGTGAGTTTATTTGCCATCATAGCGCTATTACTCGCGCCACTTGGCGCAACAGTGGTCGCAAGTCACCAGATTGCGCTCAACTTTTCTGCCATCGTATTTATGCTGCCGTTATCTATCGGTATCGCGGTATCGATTCGGATTGGTTATTACTTAGGCCGTGATCGCGCTGATATTTCCGCGGTGGTCACTAAAGTGGGCTTATGGCTGGCACTATCCCTTGCTCTAACGACAGCGGTTTTGACCGTCTTATTTAGATTCCAAATTGCGAAACTTTATAATGGTGATCCTGAAGTGGTTGCCTTAGCCGGCAGCTTGATGTTGATGGCAGCCCTGTATCAATTATCTGATTCAGTTCAAGTGGTCGCAGCGGGTGCTCTTCGCGGTTATAAAGATACACGCAGCGCCTTTTATATCACGCTGTTTTCCTACTGGGGGATTGGTATGTCACTCGGTTATACCTTAGCTTATACGGACCATATCGTTCCCGCGATGGGCGCCCATGGATTCTGGGCAGGATTGATTGCGGGCTTGACCTCAGCAGCGCTGTTATTTTTCATTCGTCTGCGTTACATCCAAAAGCATGGCGTGCATTTAAGCCTTATTGAAGGTGACAGTGTTCACCATTGATTGCATTAATGGCGAGCGACAGTGCTCGCCTTTTGGTTTATCAGTTTGATTTCGATGCATTCTCTGAAGTAAAGCGAATAAGAAATTGCGGTTTTATCAGCGGCGTTGTTGAAACACTGGGCAAGTTGCACAGCAATTCACCATTTGACGACAAATTTGTTTTTTTTGCTTGCCAGCCCTGCGCTATGCCCCTAATATAGCGCTCGTTCCAAGGCGCAACGCTTTTGAATAGCTTGTTAAATTTTGCAATGCACCCGTAGCTCAGTTGGTTAGAGCACTACCTTGACATGGTAGGGGTCGGTGGTTCGAGTCCACTCGGGTGTACCACTCTCTTCAAAGAGTCTAAATTTGAAATTCAAACAGTGCACCCGTAGCTCAGTTGGTTAGAGCACTACCTTGACATGGTAGGGGTCGGTGGTTCGAGTCCACTCGGGTGTACCATTTCTTGCTGTAATCTTATGAAATATCAAGTCTTCCATATTTTACAATCTAAAATACTTTACATTCCTCAGTGACAAACTCCAAAAATCTGTGCCAACTCTCCCTTAAAATATTATTTAAAACCCATTCGTTTTTTAAGAATTAAAGTCCTCTGCCGAATTTTTCAAAGTGCAAAATTACATTCAAAAGCTTAAAAAAGGCAGCTTGTGCCAAATCGGTGCCAAACATGTTGGCACAAGCGATTTTTGACAAGCTGAAACTAGACCACTACCCAAAAAGGCACAAGAGTCCTTATTATATTCACTAAGGATTGTTAACAGCTCGATTAAGCACTTTGATTCATATCGTCATCAAATATTGATAACTCTTTTAAACTGCTACTCCTTGGAACATAAATCCATTAAAATCTCGCTGTAAAATTTTTTCTAGTACGTGATCAGTTGCTTTTGCAAGCTCATAAAAAAACGTAACAACTTTGTGGTAAGCGATGGCATCATCTTGTTTGCACATAACAGGATAACTACCGACCTAAGAAATGTTTGAAGTTTAAGCATCCAGCTGTTGTATTTAAACAATAGCCCCTTAATTTGGCGAATATCATCCTTCGAAGTTGAATTCGGATTTAAAATTTATTCAACAGTTTTGCGCTTAGTTTCTCAAACATTGAAGGTTGCACTCTTTTTAACTCTTCACAACCACATTCAGGGCACTCTGTTCGCACATCATTGGGTAATAATGCATCGCTTTTGGGCGCTCGAACTGAACTCCACAGGCATTGCGGGCAAATAAGTTTGTAAGGTTTAGGTGGAAATGGCATGTTAAAGTTTACTCACTATCCAGTTTTGCTAAGCGTTGCAATTCATTGCAAATTTCAACATTAAGATCGACAAAGACGCTCCAGGAAACTAATGAAGATAGATTCGCTTGATAATAATCTTCTACGCGGCAAACCAATGGACGCTCGTCATAAACAGTACAAAGGTGTGTTTGCTCATCGAAATGACGACAAACACCATCGCTACGATCAAGAAAAGCCGTTTCCACGCTCTCGTTCACTCTGCGGCAGCAAAGTCCACAAGCATTACATGGGAACGGCTTAGGTACTGTCAGAGTCATCATTGCTATATCGTTGTTAGCAAAGTCTGAGCTCTCATTAAAGCAACACTATTTGCCTTTTCTTGCTCGTTAGCACTAGTTTGTGCTGACTCTACTTTTGACAGCATTTGTTGAAGGGCAGGCTCCAGTTCCTGACGCAAAATTTGATTCATCGCGCGCTCAAACTGTTCTCCCAGATCTTTAGCTGTATCTTCAACCTGCTGTTCAAATCGTTCACGTTCCAGCTGAACTTTTGCTGCATGTTCACGCATTTGTTTATCAGAGGGGTCTTCTGAAAATAAATCGTAAATAGAAGAAATAACAGTAATCCCCGTACCTACGTATGGGACCCATTTTCCGATAACTTGGCCAGCCCATTTCTCCATGGTTTTTGGCCCAATTCCTTTCATTAATGAAGGTGCCCAGTCTTTAACCAACTTTAATCCACCAACAATATGCTCTGGCTTCGCCATTTTTACGACAGAGCTCGCCGCATTACCCAAAACCTCTTTATTTATCCCTCTTTGATTATTAGGATCTTTAGATTCTGAAGCCGAGAAATGTGGAACGTCATTAATACTCGGTCCCTCGTGCTGGGCATTTAAGACCGCCGACATTGTTTCCACATCATCGTTGAATTGATTCATCAAGTACTGCAACTCGTCATCCATAACAGCGACAACAGCTTTACCCGAATCTTCAAAGACTTGCTCAAGCACTGCAAGACAGCCTTCGGGGTGTTGATGCATGGCAGCTTTACTTTTAACTGTAATATGCTTTCGATTGCTAGCAATTTCGCGGTAAATATTATCCCGGCACTGACCTTGGTTAGCGATCAACTTGCGACACAATTCTTGATAGTGACTGAGTAGTTCATTACTATCAGCATTTGTTAATTGTTGAATAAATTGGTTCAAAAATACTTGCAGAGAATGAGCCAAACGACTGTTGACATCTTCTGGACTGATAGACGAAAAAAAACTGTTAAGTGAGCTCTCAAGCTCAATGATACCACTATGCTCTACCAAGCCTTGCTGCTTCGCTAACTTCCCTTTTAAGGCACTAGCTGCATTAATACGCAATATCGGGATATCGGTCAAAATCTCACTAAGACCTTGAGCAACAGCAAGAGACTGAAGCCTTGCGCGGGTATCATTTTTTAAACGAATAAAATCCTCTTGAGAAAGCGGGCTTTTTTCATTGAATACCAAAAATACCTTTTTCCTCTTATAAATTAAGTCAATAAGCTGACCAAGAGTTTTCTCTTCTTCCGCGGCTCCAGATGGATTGACAACAAATATTACTGCGTCTGCAAGCATCATTTGTGCTTGTGTCACCTGTTCATGCGCTAATGGCGCATCAACACCAGGGGTGTCTAGGATACTAAAGTTATTCCATTGATAAGCCTTAACATCTGCCGTTAAAGGCACATCCCCTGTAGGAGCAACGTCTGAACCAACCAATGCATTTATCAGGGTGCTTTTACCGGCATTGTAAATGCCGTATACCATGACACTTAGTTCAGGTGAGGCCTTTTTATCTTCAAATAATGTTTCAACATCCCTAAATGCTGCCTGCATATCAGGATATTCAACAATTAACTTTTTCGTTTCAGCATAGGCTCTATAAAGTTCAGCACTCGCCTTCATCTTAAACTCCATTTTTTATGATTTTTTGCAGCGATAGGGCCTTCAGCGCTTCGACCCGCTCATTCACTTCGCGTAGTTCGGTGGCAACCAGTAGTGTCACCGTCCTCATTTCAGCCAATGTATTTGTAAGCACTTTTTTAGATTCATCCTCGATCACAGTCTTTACAACTCTCGCATAGTTATCGCGTATCTCTTTTTTCAGTGACTCTAGGTTATCGCCGACATTTAACTCTATCGTTTTCGTCTTTAATTTGGCATCACTACCAAATGCGCTACCAGCCATACTACCAGCACCACTTGCCAATGACGCCCCCAAAGCTGCGCCCGCTGGACCACCTAGCATAAAGCCCGCGACTCCGCCAGCAACTAAGCCGCCCAATCCACCCCAGCCGCTATTACGCTTTTTTGTGCCAGCCTGATAGCCTGCAGAGATCTGCTCAGTGACTTTTTCTATTGAGAAATTCGGCAATTCCAGTGACGCTGAATACCAAGTTTTATCCGCAGCATGTTTCAACTCGTTGGAGATCTCCGCTAATCCACTTTCTAAAGCGTGGCCTATGATTTGCTGAAGCTTAGCATCCCAACTTCGACGTGCGCTTCTCAACTCTTTATTCATCTGCTCATCATCATCACGATAATTCTCTAATGTGTTAAATGTATCATCGATGATTGCATACATCTCTTTCTGCGCCTCTCGAGTGTATCTCGCCATAACCTTTGGCACAGAGCTCTCCAAATGCGCAATCTGTGCATCTAGTTCATTTGTCAATTTTGTATAGGGCAGTAATTCCTTTCGGCACTTGTCTAAGAAATTACTGAAATTCGTCATTGGAACGGCGCGCTTTATCTGCACGCCTTGGTTTTGAGAAATGCTGTGCAATCGGCTAAATAGTTCAACCATGCCGCTGTTTTGCATCTCCTTAGGATCGGTAAAGTGCTCTTGAGCGTAACGGGCGGAGTTAGAAAGAATATCGTTACTGTCAATGCCGTCTAATCCTTTGGCGATATACTCTCGCTGCAGCTGCCGCGTTTCTTTCGGCTTCATTTGAACTCCGGTAATAACTGGCTTCCCCAGTTCATCGTCCCAATCCTCTTCATTGATATCACTTCCGGTAAGCAGAATAAGCGTTTCCTTTCCCTTGCTTTTGAGCTCTTTGATTTCTTTTAAATCGCTGGCACGACCTGGTGCGGCTGAACTCATGATATAGAGAATTAAATCTGCGTGAGCCACATACTCTTGCGCCAATTTACCGTTACTATCAGTCACGGAATGCAACCCTGGTGAATCCACCCAAGTTAAACCCGGTAGACGAAAACCTTGAATTGAGCTAGTTGCTTCCGTCGCTCCCACGCGAAACTCTTTACGATGCTTCGCTTCATCATCAGCATCACCGTTTGCAACGTTGGTATTGGCAGCAGTAAAATACTCAGGCTGCAATGATTTTTTGACACTAGATTTTAAATTTTCCGAAGGATCTGTATGGCCCCATGCTATATAGTTACCCAGCGAGCTCTTGCCTGATTTGACCTTACCAAATACAAATACCAACAGAGAATCCTGGAAGTTCTGACGAAAACTCAATCCTTTATTATGTGAAGCCAAATTAGCCTGCCACGCTTTGTCTGTATCACTGATCGCAGACAAAATACCATCAATTTGACGACTGAGCGGATTTTCCTCTGGTAAACGTTTCTTTGCTTGTTTGATATGCGATTCCATACGCACCGCAAAAGTTTTTTGAGCCTTTTGAAACTCGCTATCCAGCTTTTTGGCATCGTCTAATGATGCCATAAAATCACTTTTCAACGTCTGAAATGACGTCAATAGCTGTTCACGTAAAATAAGGTCTGACATCCTTTATCTATCCTTTTAATCCATTTAAAGAGACTTAAAGCTTTCGCGCAACGCTTTTAATTGAGCAAGTTTGTGGTCTATTTCTTTTAGTCTGACTGGAACCTTCATTAATTCCTCTTCCGGCTCAAGTTTCACATGATACAAAGACTCCAATTTAACTAAGTAGCCCTGTGTTTCTTGAGGTAAAAACTGAAGGTCATAAACCTCCACGTAGGTTGGACTAACTAGATCGGAAAAGTCTTCATCATTATCCAAAATAGCTTTAAATGGTTTATCGCCAAGCAAGATCACTTTTATTTGACCCTCTAAACTTTGTTGCAGATCATTTGCTCTCTGCATGCCTTCTTGGACAAACGCCTCTTTCATGCTCTCCAGTTTTTCTTTGTGGGCACGCGCCTTGCGTTCCTGCTCTGCCCGTTCTCTACGACGACGCTCTTCGTCACCATTTCCGCCACTCCCAGAGTCACTATCATCACTGAAAGCAGAGACCGCAGCCGCTCCAAGTGCAACTACTGCCGCACCAATCAACCAAGGTAACGCCATATTTTACTCTCCCCGTAATCTTTCATTCAGGTATTCGGTTTTTTTCAAAGTCATGCTGAGATCTAACGAGAGCATGGCGTCGTTAAAGCGGGCAAAATTCCAATACAAATCATCTTCTAATTGCAGTTTTTCATCATTGAGCGCTTCTTCAGCAGCCGAGATATCCAATAACAATGTATTCTGTGCATGACGTATTCTTTCTTCACGAACAGCCCGTACATCAATCCCCAAAGTTTCAATATGCTGCTTCAATTCTTGTAAATGACTTGCTTTCACTAAGCCATCCTTATGCTGTTGAATCCCCTTGTGAAAACGAGTTCCTGAAATGAGAAAACTTTCAGGTGCAAAACCCAAATGAAGATGACATTGCTCAAGCACTTTTTGCTCAATCTGTTCAATCTTATCTAAGCTTTCTGCATCAGCTTTACTGATGACAAGGACGATATTTTTCTCAGCATAAACGCCAAATGATTCTTTCAACTGCTTAAGAAAATCGAGTTCAATTTTCTCGAGTTCTCCTTGAGGCTGGTGCACAAATAACACCACGTCTGCTTTTGCGGCGCCATCCATCGCAACTTGATCATCAGCGTCATGAGCATCCAAACCTGGTGTATCGAGGAAAATATAAGACTCTCCCTCAAACAGCCTTAGTTCGGCGGTCTCTCGGACATCATTAGTTGGAAAATACTCTGCGTTATAGTGGTGAGTGAGCATGTTCAGCAAATAGCTTTTACCTACATTCATCATTCCCCAAACGGCGATAACAGGTTTATCCTTGCCCTGCTTCCTCGCCAATATATCTGATGCCTGTTTCAGCAATACATCTAAATCTGCTGAGGCCATCGAATCCTTAGCCGTCATACGTGTTCCTTGTTAGGTTGTCCGAATATTTACAATCTAGCTTTGGTATGTAGACAATCGTATTTAGACCATTGCTAGAGCCCTTAAAACAGCATTGTGCTAACTGCACAGCGCTTTCAATTTCCAACCGCAGTTCTCACACTGCCAAGCCATATTTCCAAGTGGCATAACCATTATTAATTACTCCCTGTGTTTTGACATGAGATCACTTGCTAACTTTTCAGACAATGCTGAATCACTAAGATAAGGGACTTTTCCGGAAGGAACTAAATTAGCAGCAGCATCAAGGTGCACGTCCTGATCATCGAAGAAGATGTGAGGCCGAAAGGCTTTTAACACTTTAGTCTTCTCTACTCCTCCTAAGAAAAAAGCCTCATCAACATACACGCCCCAATGCCTTAAGGTTTTAATTACTCGCATCTCCGAAGGGCTATTACGAGCAGTGACTAATGCAATGCGGATCGGTGAGTATTCAACGCGAATGGGTAATCTATCCTGCAAGCGAGACAACTTATGCAATAAACTGGCGTAAGGTCCCTCTGCCATTGGGATATTTTGTTTTGCGTCTTCTTGAGCATGAAAGGCTTCCATACCTTGGGTTTTGTAAACCAATTCACTTTCATCGGAAAACAATACGGCATCACCATCGAAGGCGATGCGGACTTGACCCTCGGGTATTTCAGGTGCATCCGTTGGCGGCGCTTTTAATATTGCCGCGGCGCAGTTCTTGGAATCAATCACCTGCTGAGCATCTTTAACATTGGTGGTGAGAAACAGGTCCACATCAAAGGCATCGAGATAATCGGCTACGGTTTCGCCCGCTGTAAAGGCTGAACGGGTAATGTTGAGCTTGTCGTGGCGAATAGTATTAAGCACCCGAAGACCGGTATCTGGGCTGTTTTGTGACATCACCACAACTTCAACAAGAGGGCTATTGCCCTGCTGATATTGATTAAGGCCAAGTAAAGCTTTGATCAGAGGGTAACCGGTCCCAGGTTTTAGCGGCTCATCTTCGTGTGCCAGCATAAACTCGCGGTATTTTTCTATGGCAGTATCAGGATCTGATTCAAAGGTTTTTCTGAAAATTTGGTCAGATTCAGCCATATCGAATAAGGCCGTGGCTGAAATACCAACGACTAATGTATTAGAGAGATCTAGTGGCATAAAAACATCCTTGTTTCAGTGGCTTGTATTCAAGCATGAAGCTTTGCTGAACTCAATTTTTTTTGATAGAAAAGTTAAATAATCATAAAAAATACTGCTGAATACACAGCATATCCATTTAATGGAATTCGGCTTGTTACCTTTGTTTAATACTATTCCTAAGCTAGTCATATTAATCCTTTAACTGTTTTTGCTGGTCAAGCTCGGTATCCTGGCTTGCTATGTTTTTACTAACAGGCACTTCATAGGTGTCGCCTTTGACAAGGTATACTAGTAAGGCGATGGCGCTGATGATCAAAATCACCATTAACAGGGCTAACAGTAACAATAGCTTGGACATTGCTCATACCTTTTCAATAAATGTATGACGACTAATGCCAGAACTGCGCCACAATCACGCCAACAGCTATAAGTTATTTAAACACTTATATTTCAATTTCTTGCGACAGATTTGTTTAATCACACCAATTAAACTAGGTAATCAATCTTAACAATTGGTAATTATTATTACTTTCTGTAATCACTCAATTGCACTATATTGTCACCAGCAAGAGTACTACTTTCAGCCGAACTCTCTGAAGCCGTAATTAGTCGCTGACGCTAAAACAGGCTTTGTTGGTAATGGTTACGGTTCCATCAATATGCCCTGGCAGTAATCCATCACCTTTACTATCGGCATAAACTTCTTCCTTTCATTTTTTGTACGTTTCATTTGGGTATTTAAATGAATCGATAAATCCGTATTTATTTCACTGGGCAGGTCATCAAGCCCTTGCTCTGCGATTGTTTGGGTTATCCAAATACTGGCATCGCTAATATGACCGCTAATGCTGATGTCGGTATTTTTTACCCTGTTAGTTTCAAATGTAACTTCAGACAAATCACTTAAAAACACCGCAGTGTCGCTATTGGGCATAGCACGCAGTTGTTGCAGGGTTTCGGCAAGCGCATATTGCCATTCCATTAATAGGCGCTTTGTGAGTTCTTCAAGTGACAAAATGCCCGTTACAGGAATAAACATCGTAAAACGGCTGTTGGCTTCACAGGCAATAATGGTTTTATAGCCTGATTTATAGGCATTATCGATAATATGCAGTTGCCAGCAAAACACTTGTTCATCTGACACTAACCCATGAACCCCTACTCTTTGGCCCTCTTGTGCAGGTAAGCGCGGTAAATCAGCCTTTAACCATTTATTAAGGGCGTTTGTGGTAGAGAGTAATAATTTCATATGTGGTTAATTCTATTAATCGTCTCTTTTAGGAACATAAATAAAATTACTGGCTCGGTTCGCAAAGGTCGCACTTTTGTCTACATGATTCATCCATTCTTTATCATCTAGTTGCTCAAGCCAGTGTGCAATATATTGAATAGAGGATGCCCTAACCTTTTTAGTAATACCAAAACGAGCACACAAGAAGGAAGACCCTATTTCGGCGATTAATTCTTCAAAAGCATACTTATTGTCGCCAAAACACCCGAACTCACGATTACAACGTGTTGCATGGCCAGTCCAATGTACCATCTCATGTAGTAAGGTTGCGTAATAAGCTTTAGTACTATCTTTAGCTTTAAACAACGCTTTATGAGGCATTTTAATAAGATCCGACTCATAATGATAAGCAGCAGTACCATCTACTTTTGAATATTCGATATTAATGGATAACTCTTCAATACGTCGGGTTAATACGGCTAAGTCTTTTACCTTAGCGTCAGCAAAACTTTTACCGGTATAACCTATAACTTCATCTGCGTTATATACTATGGAAATTTTTCGACCAAAACTACTTTCAGTTAATTGCTTATCCTCACTGTCAAAGCTACCGAGCTCATCTACATTCCCTACTTTAAAGTAATGAAATACAGGTGCTATTTTTGCTTCTTGCTTTAATTCATAACCAAGTTTTTCCCATTGAGACTTTGTAGCCCATAAATTGCTGTTGTAGCCATACACATGGGCCATTATTGAGAGAAAAAACCAGGAGTGCAGCGATTTATATTCACGGTGACTTTTAGCGTTGTAATGAGCACTTGCATTAACCGTAATGAGCCATTCTGGCAAAAAATCTTTGTTCTTTTTTCTGAGACCTCGATTAATATTTTCAAACACATCGGCGTCTAATTCCCAATTAGATGTTGTAATTTGAACAATATCAACTAAGCGTTTTAGTTGTTTAAATAATGGTTGTTCAAGAAAAACCAACAAGTCTTGAGCTGACTCAAAATCGTGTTCGTGTATATCTAAAGTATTTAAAAAATCACACCACCAATCAAACTCTTCTAATAAAGACTTTACATCACCTTTGGTGACATTAGCCCACTCTTCATTATGCGAACCGTTAAATAATTGTTCTAGGCTAGAAGTATTATGTTTATACGCTAGCGCGCTTAATATCTCTGAATAAGGCAATCCGAGCCATATTTCTAAGCTAGAAATCTCTTGTGATGCTTGCCTTAAACCATTGATACTGGAGTTTAAACATTGATTTTCATCTAACCAATTAATTGGATTAGAGGTCGATTGTGTTTTATACAAGAAAGAATTGAACCGAGTATTACCATGTAATTCAGCACTTCGAGTTAAGAGGCTTTGAATTGTACACCCTGTTATTAATGCATACTCTTGTTGTATGAAAAAATTCTGTCTAAATTCTGTAAGATTAACCATACTGTTAAAATTCCGTTTTATTATTCAAACATCATTACTTGTTTACTGATTAGCGAGCCAGTTATATCGTTCTTTAATTTAAAATGGTTTCAACAAATTCATCCCCTGCCCAGCTGTATGATATAAGTGTTATTTCATACAAACTCATATCGCAACAGTTAATCACTTCTAGCTTCATATCATTTAACTGCGTTTCAAAACAACCATCTATAAGCTCATCATTATCAAACTCTTCTGCTTCAAATTTATAGCAGCGTTTCAAATAACCAGAGAAGCCAATTTGATGTTCTGCGGTGATCTTTACATCATTATCAAGCTGTATATCAACATCCCACTGTGAAAATTCCATTTGAACTTCATTTTCAAAATTTTCGTGCATGGTAGGTATATCACCTTCAGCATCAGCTAAATCCTCTGATGTAAATTCATGCGTTATCACCAGCTGAAATTGAGCCATAATTTCAAAAACTGCACTGTCTGACATATTGACATCCTTGTTCTTCATTTTTATACAATAGGGTTATAGCTCGCCAGCGAAGGCTTTTTGGCTTAGTGAGTTGAATAATTGAGATTCTGATGCTTCTTTTAACTTAGCTTTTGATACAGTCACTTGTTTTACTAAAGTAGAAAATTTACTTTGCAATTCCATTGAAGGCATAGGAACTTCAAAGCCTTTTATATGCTTCATATTTAAGAATGGCTGAACACCCGCTGAAGCAATTTCATGCATTTTAGGACGGTAATACTTTAAAAAGAAAAACAAGTAATCTTTATTTATCATCAGCTCATCAATCCTTATTCGGCAACTACCAGTAGTAGAAAGAACAGCTTCTTTATACTTTTCAGGAAAGATACAAACGTTACCTATTGTTCCAACTTTAGTTAAAACAATATCTCCTGGAGTTACATGACTTCGGTGAATAGTTAAGAACTTTTCCCTTGTCATGAATTTTAAATCGTTACAGACAAATTCACCTTCAAGCGATACATTTTTAGTTCTTATAACTGGTATTTCACCATCATCGATATAATCTGTTTTAGTGTTCACACTAGACCCAAATGGTCCATCCACCATATCTCCCTTATTTGGGGCTAACTTCCCTAAATTAACAACATTCCAATTTTTATTATTAGCAATAGGGTCGCCGAACATGTCTAGGAAGACGCTGCGGAGGAAGTCGTCGGCAAGTTGGATGGCTTGCTTACGTTTGCGGCGGATGGCGTCAGCTTTATCTAAAATCGCGGCAATGCGTTTTTGCTCAGCTATTGGTGGGAGTGGGATTTGCAAACCACGAATATTTCCCAAAGAGACAAACTTTTGAGTTCCGCCACGGGAGTTACTCTCAAACTGCCTTGTAGCTAAATCACTATTTAAAAAATGATAAATATATCGATTATAAACTTGGCTGCTTTTAGTAAATTTGAACAACGCGACATTCTTAATCGAAAATTCAAACTGCTTTTCAACAATAACAGGATTTCCGATAGTTCCAATCATAGCGTACAAAATATCGCCATCATCAACAGCTGAACGCTTTGAAATTGCAACATGGTCGTCCTCAGAAATCATATTACATGTTGAAAAGTCGATTTTCCCACCGATAAGATTTTTAGAAGTAACGAGTGGGATGCCATTCTCAACACTTTTAGGTGAGTCATGAGTTCCATCTCTAACGTCCATAACTGAATATGCCTCAACCCACTGCCATCCATTTGGTAAAGACTCATCAGATCCTAGCTTAATCACAGCATTGCCTCCAGCTCATTCAAGTCTTTTAGAATATCGTTTTCTAGGGCTTTAAGCTGGGCTAGGATGGCTTTTGGCTCATCATAGACTGCAGCAGTGTGTACCACTTCTTTATAGCGGTTGATGGATAAATCGTATTTTTTAGTGACAATGTCGGCTTTGCTGACCCAAAAGGCTTTTTGAGTGAGATCGTTGGCTTTTGTTTCAGCGGCTGATTTATCACGGGCTTTATATTCAGCGACTAAGCTGGGTAAGTCGTTAGCTTTGATTGGGGTGCGTTTGTCGTCTAGTGAGAAACCATCGGCTTGGACATCATAAAACCACACATAATCTGTGCTGCCGCCTTTGGTGAAAATCAGGATAGCGGTAGACACGCCTGCGTAGGGTTTAAATACCCCACTTGGTAATGAAATGACCGCTTCAAGCTGGTTACTTTCGACTAATAATTGGCGCAACTGCTGGTGGGCATTGGATGAGCCAAATAACACACCGTCTGGCACGATGGTGGCAGATTGACCGCCAATTTTTAACATGCGCTCGATTAAGGCAACAAACAGCAGTTCGGTTTTTTTAGTTTTGACTTTTCGTAACAGCTCAGGGCAAACATCTTCTTCATCTAAACTGCCTTTAAATGGCGGGTTAGCAAGAATGATATCGAAGCCTTCTTTTGAATCCAGTGGAAAGTTTTCACTAAAACGTTGGCTTAGGGTGTCTTGATAATGCACGTCAGGTTGTTTAATGCCGTGCATCACTAGGTTCATTGCAGCAACCCGAAGCATGGTGGCATCAAAATCAAAGCCGTGAAACATGTCTGTGTCTATGTGTTGGCGTGCTTGTCGGTCAATTAAATCACCAGAAAATAGTACATTTTCAAGCTGCTGGCCTTGATTGTCTAGAAGCGGTTTACCGTCTTCATCAAATAATGGTTCACGTTCTATACAGTCTTTTGAGGTGTATTTTTCGAGCAGGTATTCGTAAGAAATGGATAAAAAGCCACCGGTACCACTCGCTGGGTCACAAATACGGCTGGTTGTGCTTGGGTCTAGCATTTCTACCATGGCGCGAATAATATGGCGCGGCGTTCTAAACTGGCCGTTAATGCCGGCGGTGGTGAGTTTGCTGAGCAAATACTCGTACAAATCACCTTTGGTATCGCTGTTATCAAGTGGCAAGTCATTAACCATTTCAACCGCTTTTACCAATAAGCTTTGTTTTTGGATCATTAACTGGGCATCTTTCATAAACTCAGAAAATAACGAACCTTCGTTACCCTCTTTTACTGATGCCGCAGAGCTTGAACCAAAATACGGGAAGAGTTCATCTTTAACTGTTTTGTATAGCTGCTCTGCACCTAAATGACGGATATTTTGCCAACGTAGGTGTTGCTGCGCATCATTGAAACGACGGTTAAACGCTTGGCCAGTTCGTGCACTTCGTTTTTCGTCAACTTGTTCGTTCATGTCGAGCATGCGGGCATACATTAAAAAGGTAATTTGCTCGATAACCGTTAGCGGATTGGTAATGCCTCCGGTCCAAAATTCTTCCCATAGCTTGTCGATTTTGCTTTTTAGTTGACCTGTGATCATGGTGTACTCTTTGTGTATAAAACAGATTAGGACGCTAAAACGTCATAAGTTTTAATGAAAAAATAAAGTTAAAATGAAATTCGAATTTATTGTGTGATGACTTGTTCTATTGTTTGTGTCTTTTGACCTAATTGAACATCAAATTGAGCAATAAAATCTTGAATCACATCGGCTTGCTGCTCGCTAAATACCCCATCTAATCCCATATCATGAACTTGGGTAAAAGGTGCATCATAAAGCTGTGATATTTGTATCGACCCATAACGAATTATATGGTTTTGTAACATGCCAATAAAGCGTTGCTGCTTGGAATTCATATAAGTGTGGGTTTGTTGAACAAACACGGTGAACTTTGCTTCTATGTCTTGTTTATCCATACCCACTATGGTGCGTAATATTTTGTCTAATGTGGCAGTAGATTCCGGGAAAAACTCTTTAAGGGTATTTAAGTCTACGCTTGGATTTTGGGTATGCACAAGGGAGTTTAGTTTGGCTAAATCATCTGCTGTTACCGGTTCGCCTTTACGTATTTTCTGCAGTACTTGGTCCGTTGCAAACAATGGCGAAAGTGTTTTTTCCACCTCTTGACGAAATATTTGATAATCAATAGAGACAATTTTTGTTGGTCGTGTTGATTCGCGTATTTCACTAACCTCTTCTTTTACGTCAATGACATAATCAACTGTTGGAGGTTGAGCAGATTTGTCGCGTAAATGAATGATACTGCGCAATGCTAAACGGCTTTGTTCTAATGCATCAAAGGTTAACAAGTCCCAGAATGCACTGGTTTGAATGTTGGCAATATCTTTCGCTTTTGCACGCACTTCATTTAGGTGCATTTGTAATGACTCGACCTTGCCCATTAAACCTTGCTTAACAAGATCTATTTGATTGGGATCGGTAAACATTAGCGTTTGAATGGTGGCAATTTCATTATCCAATTTATAGGCTTCAGATTGCCCCATAATGTTACGCCATTGCATTAGTGGTGCAATATGCTCAAACAAATTGGCTTTTGTTTGTGGGGCAAATTGGTTAAGCGTTTTTTCATCTTTACAGGATTCAACCACTAGCCAGTTATCGCGCACCGCAATAGTGTTCATATCAAGTGCTTTAATATCTTGATGGATAAGCTTTATCACGGTATCAAAGGTCGTTATGTCTGCCTTTTTAAGCGCGGTTTCAGCCAGTAACAGACGGCTTTCAAACAGTTTTTGAGTAAGAGATTTAGCCTGTTTTACGTCTTCTTCGCTTGGGTCCATATCGAAGTAGTTGAAGTTTTCCCAGTGGTCAAAAATTAAGAAGTGGGTTTTATCTTTGCCTTTTCCATAGAGATCTTTGCATAGGCGTGTGCCACGACCAATCATCTGCCAAAATTTGACTTTTGACTTAATGGGTTTGGCAAATACAAGATTGACGCATTCTGGAACGTCAATTCCGGTGTCGAGCATATCTACTGAGATAGCAATGCGGGCACTGTTTACTTCATTTGATTTAAAGTCATCAATTAACTCTTCTGCCCGTTCATATTTTGAATGGATAACGCGACAAAAGTTACTGCCTAATTGAGGATACATTTCGCCAAACAGCTGCGACAGGAGTTCAGCATGAGCAATGTTGCGGGCAAATACTATGGTTTTACCAGGTAGTTGACCGTCACTATCACGCAGGCCCTTTTCCATTAGATTACGTAAAATAACGCGATTGGTGTCTTTATTTTTTACCGCTTCATCGACTTGTTTGGCGTCAAAGTTTAACTCGTTAGGGTCAATGCCTTGATCTTCTAATTGTGCAATTTGTTCATCTGTGAGGTTATCTTTTTTGATACCTTCGCGTAAAAACTTAGTGGTTAAACTAACAATTTTATAAGGTACTAAGTTACCTTCTTCAATCGCCTTTTCTAATGGGTAATTAGCCGTAGGCAATTTGAAATCACAACCGAATAACTGGCACGTTGAGCGCGATACCATTTCAACAGGTGTGGCGGTTAAGCCGACCTCTAGTGCATCAAAGTATTTAAAAATATCACCATAAATATTATAGATAGAACGGTGTGATTCATCAGCGACAATTAAATCAAAATAACCCACATCATATTTTTGATAAATACTCATCATGCCAGGGTAAGTAGCAATGAATACCCTTGAATTTGTCGCTAACTCTTTTTTGGTTTTACCTACGATGTATAGTGGCTCATTGGTAAACTCATTAAAGGCATTACCCGCCTGTTTACGTAACTCTTTACGGTCACATAAAAACAGTACGCGTTTGGCCCAGCCTGCATCGAGTAGCCGTTTAGCCAGCGCAATAGATACACGCGTTTTTCCTGTGCCAGTTGCTTGTACGATAAGAGATTTGCGATGTTTATCGGCGAAACGTTCACATACACGAGTGATTGTTTCCATTTGATACAAACGGCCTGCGACATTGGTATCGATTGGTGTTTGATTTAAATCTTTTTTAAGGCCTCTCTGTTTAATTAGATATTGCAGCGAGTCTTTAGAGTAATAGCCGTAAAGTTTACGACTGTTATAGCCTTGGACATCGTCTAATATACGGATGTAGTAACCGTTAGAGTAAAATATAACCGGTCGTTGATTGTACTGTTTGTGGAGAGCATCGGCATAAAGCTTAGCTTGTTGCCTGCCTTTTTCGACAGATTCACGAGTCCGCTTCGCTTCTATTACTGCGAGTGGTTTTCCGTCATCGTCCCAAAGCACATAATCTACATAACCTATGCCTGTACTGGTAGGCTGATCAGTTACCTGTACTTCTTTACCTACTTCATCTGTGCTCGTTTCATCAAGAGACACCTGCCAACCAGCAGCCCGTAGATCCATGTCAATGATCCGCGCACGAGTTTCTGCTTCGCTAAAGTTAAAACTTGCAGTGATAAGTTTGTTAAGCGCCTTAATTTCACCGACTTTTGCTTCATTTATCGTTTGCTTGAGTCTTTCGGCTTCTTGTTGGGCTTGTTTTTGTGCTTGTTGAGACGCCTCTAATTCTTCTAACGCTTTTTTGAGCCGAGCTTCATTTTGGCTCAGCTGTAGTGCTAGTTGTTTATTTTTTTTAGTAAATTCAGCATCACCTTGATTTAAGGGCTGCTTTTGTTCTGGCGCAGTAAATTCTGGGCAATCAGCTTGTTTCCCATTTCCGTAAGCCATAAATAGATAACAGGCAACATAATAGCTTTCTTTTAAAATCCAAATAGCTTGTTGTTGATCGACTCGACCTTCGTGTGCCGCTTGATTACCGCTTTTGCGTATTGCGTGAAGTTTATCGGTAATTAAATTGGGGACTACGCTAGTGAAATCATCCGATGTGAGCTTGTCATAGATATTTGAATTGGGAAAAGCAGGTAATTGAAGTTCTTTATAAAAATAGCCGACAACCTGTTCAGCAAAACAGCGAAGTTTAACCAATGCACTTTGTGGATCTGATATCGCATACTCTTCAGCAAATGCTGCTAATTGATGGAGCTGTGGCCATTTTGTTTGAATATGCTCAAAATTCATTGATTGCTTCATTCCGTGTTGCTTCCTTATGTCCCTACTGCATTCGCAATAACAATGCCAATCTGCCGCGATGGTTATTTTTCTATGTCAATCTGCAAACGCTTCATCCAATTGGTTAGCGTTTGATGATCTTTTAAGCCCAACATTTGCGTGGCTTGCTTTTTTACATTGCCACTGGCCTTTAACGCGGCTTTGATATAGTTTTTTTGAATATCATCAGTGAGTTGAACTATATCAACTTTATCGTGAAGAGACATAGATATATCAGTGGCTTGTTGTGGTTTATGTGATGCAAGCAAGGCATCTGCAAGATCGTTAGCTGTGATAATGCTTGAGTCGGACCATAAGCAGGCCCGATTTAATGTGCTCCATAACTCACGAATATTACCTGGCCAAGCTTGATTGGAAATAAACTCTATTGCTTTTTCGCAAATATTCTTACTTTGATACTGAGGATGTTTGGACCCAACGTGATTAATTTGGCTAATGAGCTGATTGACTAATTTTGGGATATCTTGCTTTCTCTCTCTTAGTGCTGGCATTTGGATAATGCCGACCGCGAGTCGATAAAACAGATCTTCTCTAAACTGGCCAGCGGCGATCTGTTGTTGTAGGTCTTGATGTGTGGCCGCAATGATTCTCACATCCACATAAATGGGTTTATTGTCTCCAAGGCGATTAATCTCACCTTGCTGTAAGGCTCGTAGCAATTTAACTTGAATATCAAGAGGCAGCTCCCCTACTTCATCGAGAAAAAGCGTGCCGCCATCGGCTTGCTCAAATAGACCTGCATAGTCTTTGTCCGCCCCCGTAAAGGCCCCTTTTTTATGGCCAAATAATGTAGAATCTGCCAAGTTTTGCGCAAAAGCGCCACAATTGACGATTCTGATGGGTTTATTAGCCCTTAAACTTCCTTTATGGATGGCATGAGCCATTAATTCTTTTCCGGTACCCGTTTCACCTAAAATCAATGCAGGGACTTCAGCGGCGGCAATTTTTTGAGCTTTAACAATAAGGGCTTTCATGGCGGGTGATTGGGCAGTTAAAGCTGTAAACGCTGTGCTGTGCATGGATAAAGCACTGGCACTCGAGGCAATGTTCTTAGCGGCAGATTTGACATAGGTATGAATAAAATCGAGGGGGATATCCACCTCAATTAATTGATTATCTGGAGTGGTTTGTAAAAAGTGGGTATTGGGCTTTCCTTTACCTATAAGCACTGACAAAGTGGTCATGGTTGGCGTGCCGGATGTGAGGTTTATTGAAAGCGTTTGCGCTTCATCACTGAGTTTTGCTATCCAATGTTCGCTAGTTTTTGCAATAGACTGATAATCAATCGGGCTATTTATATGGGCTTTAAAGACTTGAATATCGTGAAAAGGACGATGATTAATGGCCAGTTGTTTTTTTAAATAGCGTTCAAATTGTGGCCACAGCTGTTCATCTTTATTGGATAAAATGACTATTTTATCGAAGGGAATTTTGGATTTTATTGCCAAGGTTACAATTGCGGCGCCCTTGTCAGACTGCATGTTTTCAAGGTCTTTATTACCAAGCCAGGTAAGTAGTATGTTCAATGTGGTCACTCATCCATTAGTTTGTAAATAATATTACATCAAATAATTTTATTTACTACTAAGAAACGCAGCTATTAATCTTCTACGTACTCAATCACATCCTCTACTTTGCAACCAAAATAGTGACACAAAGAGTCGATGGCTTTGGTCGTCGTCGAGTATTCGTAGCTTGGGTTCATCATCTTAGATAAGGCCGTTCGATTAACACAAGCTGAATCTGCGACTTCCTGAAGTGTGATTTTTCTTCGCTCTCTGAATTCTTTTTCAGCAATTAACTCTTTGATTTTAAATCTAATCACTCAATTCCATCCTTAAAATACGTAAAAACATTGAAATGTTCCTTGTAAGAACATCGTTGTCACGCTTAAATGTTCCCAAGAAGAACATTTAATCAACTTAAAGAACATTTCGAGGTGTTTATGCCACAAACATTACTCAATGCAAAAGAACTTTCTCAAAGAATAAAGTTTAGCGCGCCTTATATCAACCATACATTGAAAGATAATGTTTTCATCGAAGGGGTTCATTACATAAAGCCATTCGGTGGTCGAAAAATTTTCTACATCTGGGAAGTAATTGAAAAGGAATTATTTAAACCAAGCTCCCCTGCTAAATTCATCATTCCAATGGCTAGAGGAGGTGTATGTCATGGCTAATATTCGTGCACGAAATGGTAAATTGTTATTTGATTTTACCTATCAGGGCGTTAGGTGTCGCGAACAGACCACATTGCTCGATAACCGGCTGAACCGTTCTCGTCTAATGGGAATGCTTAACACAATGGAAGCCGAGATAAGATTAAATAGATTTGTATTTAGGAATTATTTTCCATCAAGTCCACGATGCTCACATTTTGTCGATTCTGATGTGCTTATCGAGAACAATCTAGTCGAAGTACAAAAATACAGTGGAGCAACATTACTCAGCAATATCCCCACATTCAGTTTATTTACCGCTGAATGGCTGGCTGAGAACCGGATACAGTGGAAAATCAGTCACTACAAGAATGTCGCTATGATATTTGAGCGTTACTTGATGCCTGAATTCGGTCATTTTCGTTTAGACGAAATCACCCGCCCACAGTTGATTAAATATCGGGCTAGTATCAGTGAACCCAAACGGAAAGGAAGGCAAGGTAAACTCAGTAATGACTGGATTAATCATGTTATGACTCCGCTGCGAGGGATCTTAAACGAAGCGGCCCTTCGTTTTGAGTTTCCAACGCCATTTACCAATATTAAGCCGTTAAAAATTGATAAAACACCTATAGAGCCTTTCTCATTAGTAGATGTACAGCTGTTTTTATCTAACGTTAGAGAAGATTTTCGTGACTACTATACGGTGCGTTTTTTTACCGCGATGAGAACTGCTGAGATCGATGGTCTTAAATGGCAATACGTCAATTTAGAGCGTGGTGAGATATTAATTCAAGAGACTCTGGTTGATGGCAATGTCGAAACACCCAAGACATCGGCATCTTATCGCAGTATTCAATTGTCTCAACCTGTAACTGAGGCGCTTAAGCGTCAATTCAGCCTGACAGGGAGATTGACGTACGTTTTTTGTAACTCTAAAGGTAAGCCACTCGATCATCGAAATGTCACCAAGCGGATCTGGTATCCGGCGTTAACCGCTTTGAACCTCAAACGTCGTCGCCCTTATCAGACGAGACATACCTGCGCAACCTTATGGTTAGCCGCTGGCGAGAGCCCAGAATGGATTGCCAAACAAATGGGGCATAGCACGACCAAAATGTTGTTCGAGGTGTATAGCCGTTATGTACCTAATATCACAAGACAGGACGGCAGTGCTTTCGACCGCTTAGTAAAACAAATTCAGCTAGCTACATCAGGAGATCCCCATTATGAATAACGTTATATTTGCATGGGTTAAAGACATTAAAATCAGTGGTCATCTACCTACTGCTAACTGTGAATTTATTTCAAACCAAAAGACAATACATGCCATCACATCTGCAGATATTGCCAGGACATGTCAATTCAACTATGGGCTAGCTCAAATGAACATTACTCATGATAGCCGAGGTAATGTCGTTATCTGTGCGATGAAACCCATACTCACTCGTTACAGTGAAAATGAATATATTCAGTTAACTCAGCTACTGGGTTCGACAAAAGAGAAGTTGTTGGGTCGTTTTTTGAAGTTATTAAGCCTAGTGACTTGTCCTGAACTACAGCCCTTCGTCAATTTTATCTTTGAGAGAACAGACATTCTTAAGATATTTATCAAGGCCCAAGCCAGTTATCAGCATCACCATTCCTATGCCAATGGACTATTTGAACATAGCATAGAGGTCGCTGAGATGACCTATCACAATGCCAAACATCTACAGCATTCAGAAATCGAGTGTCAGACAGGACTGGTAGCGGGGTTATTTCATGATATTGGTAAAATTTATGCCATGTTAAACCAGCACATTGAACATTATGTGCCTGGCCCACATGAGAGCTACAACTTCGCGATTCTAGCTAAGCCTCTGGGTGAACTGGGCACCATCAACAGTAAGGTATTTGCTCTACTGAGCGACTTACTTGCTGCAAAACCCTATGGCCATAAAGTCCGCTATGCAATGGAATACGTACTTCAGCAAGCAGACCGCAGCTCTGCACAATCGGGGTATGTACGTGATCAGTTTAAGTCATTACCCGCCCACTATGATTTTAGAAAAGTCGGTGATTCTGTCATCCGAAGATTAAATTAAGTTGAGCAATCTTAATGATAAATGACGATAAAAAATGCTAATGTGACAACTGTTCCATCAGAGTTTCGTTGGCATAAACCTCAAAAAAGATCTACATCAATAGCTCAAAATAAGCAGCAAATGTAAAAAACTGAATATGCTTTGATGTCTTTGTATTCGCTTATATGAATTGTTAACTACGGCTATCTCTAGAAACCCATTACCATCATGCTTGCCTAAATAAAGCCCTTCAGTCTCACTAGCAACGACAAATTTAGTGTCACTGAAACCATGTTCGATAAGCGTCTTCTTCCATCTAGCCTGGATAATATTAGACTTTTCAGGGGTTAGGTTTGCATTATGATAGCGAAAATTTAAATGCCTGGCTTTTAAATCCAACAATTGACATAGGCGGATAAACATTCTTGAAATATTTGCGTCTGGACAGCGTAAGGCGTAATTTTTACCGGGAACCGCATACCGCAAAATTTCTATCCCTAGGCGAATATTTTCTAAGGTCAATGAACCTTCACTAATGTTGTTATCCAATTTATTACATAAAAAGATAAACACACGTGTTGAATTAGCTAAATGTTTATTTTGTTGGATGTTAACAACTGAAACGTCTATACGCGGAAACTTAGGGATTAAGGGTAAGTGCCTACCTCTGCGAGGATAATTCTTATGAATAGTCTCGGCATTACTGAGTAACTTTTGTAATTGCTCTAATGGAACCACATAGTGCGCGGCAACTTCGATGGTGGATGATGTATGTAACGCATTTAATGCTTTGGCCCAAGTTAAACTACTGATAGTTAAGTATGTTTTTATATTGGCAGAGAAGTTCGCTAAACTTGGCATCACTAGGCTGACTGTTTGTTGAGCTGGTTTAATGGCAAGTTTGTGCATTACGTCCTGAGTGTAGTACGTTATGCGTTCAGCTAGACTCAATCCTGGTTCAAGGGGTTGCAGTGTCACACGACCCACGCACTCTGATGTAAAGTATTTTGTCAGTTCAAAGCGCGAATTGTGCTGCAGGTAATACAGTAGGTCTTTTAAATGAAGATAACTATTTAGCGTCGATTGCACGTCTTTATGGCCCATCATATGAGACAGGATAAACATTTTCTTGCGGGTGTTATCACTATAGCAAAGACGAGTTTGCAACCTTTTTAGATACTTTTCATCAAAAAACTCATCATTGAACAAGGTCAAATGTCGCCTGCCCGTATCTATGATGCTGGCATTCAAACGACACCAGGTCCAATTAGCAAAACTGTGTCGTAAATGATGTACACGTAAACTTTGATCTTGGGTGTAATGACGCATTAAGTCTGTTATTAAGTCATAAGCCTGATTCACTCTTCTCTGATTATCAAATAGTAAGGTGCTATTCTTAGCCCCTGCTCCATGGATGATTCGATAAGTGTATCGCAACTTACTCAATGCCGTTTTCGGCCACAAAGCGTCTAAAGGTAACTCTCTTCTGGCGGAGGTCGTTTTTAATGTCCTATGTTTATTCGGTCTCACTGAAAGCTGAACATAATCAAAGTCGTTATGGGTTGGTTCAGTCAGCGAGAATGTAAAATCCCCCCAGGTTAACTTGGCGGCTTCATTTCGACGTAATCCACTGTAGAAACAGAAACACAAAAGAAAATAGGCATCGCGATGCACTAGACAATGTATCGATTGATGGTCTAAATAGGATAATATGGCTTGCACATGTTCATAGGAAATCAGGTTGCTATCTACCTCGCTGGAGCTCCCAAACACCTCAATATCAGATAAACATAAATCTCGAACAAAGCCTGAATCAATCAGAAACTGCGCAAAATAGTAGATATATTTTTTTCGCTGTGCCGAAGAAAAATGGTCAGCAGCATCATTTAATTTCTCAGCCCAATCCTCACCCGACAATAAGTAAATATCGCTTGTGCAAAAAATGATTAGAAATGGCCGGCTTAAACTTTTGACATAATCAATAGTTGTCGATACTTTTAGCCGCCGCTTGTGCGTACCACCTGTCTTTAGTAACGAATACAGCCATGCACATAAAATCCAAAAGTATGGATTACTCTTAGATGATTGTTGATCCAGAATGATTGCTATAGCCCCAAGACAATCGGCTCGAGGTTTGTTGCTATCTACAAGTTTACAGAGCTCGGTATATACCTTATCTAATTGTTCGAGGGTCTTTTCCATCGACACAAAAGAAGTTTTCTCGTTCGTGACAACGGACCAATCACGAAAAGCCTTGGTTTTATCAGAAATGGCTTCTGAAAGGTACGGTTCGGCGTTTGCATAAACTTTTCCTGTCAGGATACGTACAAACGCATGTGTGGGCAATGGCTGGCAAACGCCAGGTAACATGTACATACGATATTGAACCGGGCCATAACGGAGGACGTTATCAATTCGTCGCAGCACCCTTAGCTTCAATAGTGATATATCTGACCAATCGAAATACGATCCGTAATTAAGATAATGCACTAAAGCAGCTTTGAACTGACTGGGCTTTATTGAGAAAGACGCGCTATGGTGTACATTATGCCATTGCTGTAAAGCCATGACAGCCATATCACTTAGCACATAACGTGGCGAATTTATTTTGATATTTTGGCATTGCCAATAACAAATTCCTCTCACGTAGAATATGTCCTGTGGGTATTCAACCATAAGCTGTAAATGTTCAGTTTTCTCTATGTTCACTGTGTAATATAAGACGAGTAATAGTCTCCCCAACTTAGCCTTGTCATCTAAATCTCTATGAGGCGCTATCAACTCCCTGCTTAATTGAGTGTTAATGAGCTCGACTATGGGTAATTTTGTCAAATCTACCGGGGTCAACATCGGTTTATCACGTTTTAACGTGATGATTGAAGGAATGTTTGGCGAGTCTATGTCTAAGAACTTTTTGGCATAGTTGAGTATAGATTGCAGTATGAGAAGTTGTGCTTGTTTGCTTAGCACTTCAGGCTTCAATGCGGCAAGCACGTTTTCTAACTCTTCTGGTAAAAAAGCGTTATCAGAAAGTTTAATCTCCTTTTTTAGATGCCCGAGCAGATTGTGATAGGATGCAAAAAATTCGTTTTCAATTTTTTTTGACTTTTTATTTTTTACAGCAATAGATGGCGATATGCTGTTTAAAAATGCGGTGCGGCATTCTATGTATAATGGATGTAGCTTCCCCTCTTTTGATAGCTGGATTATGAAAGCACTGACTTTAGTGGTTGCCATCCTACCTCCCTGAATAACTTATCTAAGATAGGCACTAATTCATTAATGGCTTCGATATGGCTTAACGCTGAGTAATTTCCTATTGGTACTTCACCAGCTTGCCAATGACCCATTTGAAAGTTGATTAACTCAGGATCGACTCCTTGATCTAATAAACTACTTTTTAACCAGTGACGACCTGCATTGGCTGGTATAGAGTTTTTTTCCTTTAGTACGCTAATTAATTGTGAAGGAGACAAGCTGCGGGTAACAATTCCTGACTTTTGCTTTTGAAAGAAAAAAAATGGACCATGTTGACTGCGGGAGTTTCTTATCTTTGTATACCAAGCTGAGGCTTGTAAATTGTCATAGCTCAATACTTGCCGATCAACATCGATTATATTGTCTAGTTCGCTGCATAATTGTGGCATTAATAGCCGCAACAATCCGCGCAAACAGCCAAGATGCCGTCGATATTCGACTAATTGAGCCGTTAACACTGATGGGATTGCGACAATACGTGAATGAGTAAAGTCGCTATCGTCTTTGTCGCTTATTCCCATCAAATTAAAAGAAGGTAGAAACAAAGCCAAGGTAGGTAATGGATTCCAAGCCGCACGGTAGCCAGTACCAAATAGCAACATCCATGCTGTGTAAGCTACAAATACATTATGATAGGCTAAAATATCCTCTAACCTGTGTTGAGGTGTTGGAGATAACGCCTTTGTTTGCTGAGACAAATGGATTATCAATTGTTGGATAGTCGCTTGGGTTGGAGTAAACGTTGAGCCTAAATATTGATCTTCTTGCTGCCAGTATCTCAACTCAAATAGGCTGACTGTTAATGGTTTTCCGCTGTAAACTGAAATCCCCTTTGCAACATCGTTCCAAAATTTCAATAACTGATCACAGCGCTTTTGATCGCTAACACTGGAATAACTGCGGGCGACTCGAGTGGTATACATATTAACTGCATAACTGAAATCAATATAAATGGGGTCTATCACATTTGTAGAGTTGATGTAATTGCATACGAAGTTGGTTAATCTTTTAAGACTTAAACGTCCACAACCAGAGTTGTCAGAAATTTTCGCCAGCTTTTGGGCCAATTTAGACTCAATTTTTTCAACGTCAACGTCCTCAATAAGATTGCCGACTAAACGTGCTCCCATGTGAATGGTGATTAATTTAACCAAAAAGTTTGGACACGCAGTAAAGACATCTTCAACCGTTTTTCTTAGCCCTATTTGGTTCAGACGAGGTCCTGTTGAGTGCGATAGAGGAAAACACCACCATCCATTTCCGCTAGGATCGATATAAAGACCTTGTTTTTTAGATGACAAATCACGAAACACACACAGATTTTTGACCTCTGAAACCGATTTACTGAGAATCAGCATAGTCCATAGAATTATTGCGGTTTCTCGAGTTGATCCGCGACGGCCATAAACCAATAATTTTTTAGCGAGCAGGTAGAGTTCGGCAGGCATCAATAACTGAGTATTTTGTATGCCGATGTTATGAGATCGTCTTACTCGGCTAGTAACATCAATTTCAGTCCGGTGCTTAACCATTGGATTAAAATTAATTGCAACGTCAAGCAACGCCGTTCTGTCTCGCTTTTCCGACATATCAGCATTAGCCATCACAAATGATTGCGACGGGTAGAAATCATCTTCGTCCAGACCTTCGCTATCTGGAATCATATTATCTTGTGGCAATATCGCAGATAAACCATCATCAGTCCCCACTATGGGGTCGGTAACCGGATCTCCATATCTCTTGGGTCCTCTATCTTTATCGCCATGTCCACGAGTACGGCTAATGGCGGGACACCAACTATTGCGAAAAAAATGGCGCAGAACTCTAACATGGGACGTCGGATAAATATTAAGTTTGCTATATTTTCCAGCAAAAATGCTATCGAGATTAGCTGCTATTGATTCTGGGCTATCAAGATGAGAATTCAATATGTGTACTCGACTAGCGTCGAACGTCTTATTTCCTAATTCCATCATTAATCGAAAATTACTGCATGCTTCCTCTTCTCTTGATGTCGTTTTAGTGGCAAATTCAGGATCAGTCAGCGAGTCAAGGGTATCAAAATACTGCTTGATGAAGGCGGCAAGTAACGCACAGGAATGGTAATCAACCTTATATTTCCAAGAACAGATCAAAAGCACATAAAATGGGCGTTCATGACACCATCCCTTACGATACGTGTTTCGATAAAACTCTTTGTTTATTGATAAATCGTTCACTACCATTTGGTGTGCATGGAAGGCATTATAAATGTAAGGCGCAAGACACAGCATTTTTTGAATAAAATTCGCTACTTCAGTAGAAACATTATTCACACGAGTAATTAACACGATTAATTGGAAAAAAGCGCTCAGATCATCAGGCGCATTGACTCGTTCTAAAAACTCATGGAGATCAGCTAAAATGGTCTCGGCATCGATCTCTATAGCGTTTATCTTACAATAGCCTTCTATGTGTTTTAGGACTTTTTGTTCAAGTATTGTCATTTTAACTTCACCGATTTAGTACTGATATGTAGCCATCGACATAGTTCAGTCTTTGTTTTAATCGATGGGAATAACGACTGCCATTCGGGGGAAAGAAATACTGATGGCTGATCTACACTCGTAAACAAATGGGGCAATGTATAGTTAATGGTATCGGCGCTAATATCCACAAATTCTTTTAACAGCGGCCTCACTACATCGTTCATTAAAATTAATCGTCTCAGTTGCGCCTTGGGTCTTCGAGACAGGATTAAACAAGGGACGCTTGAATCCACATTTTTAGCATATTTGGCCTTGCATAACTTCTGAAAAGTTAATAAACCTGATAACACCCGATAATGTCCTGCTTCGGTTTTATAAACCAAAAAGGGGGACTGGTAGGCATCGAGTAAAATTGTCGCTGGCGATTCGAATGAATCATCTGAGCATGGTTTCAATGAGCTAATTAAATTAAAGCTCTTAGCAAATTCCTCCACATCTTTATCAAGAGTGGTCAACTTCAAGTCGACTCTCTCTAATTGAACACCTTCAAGAAGCTTTTCCAATTCGCGCCGTATGGTTTCAACTTGATGATTCATCTGCAAACCTACCCTTTGATGGAATAGTGGTCAAAAATGACATTTACAGATTGTGCCTAAAGTGTGCCGAAATCAAGTAAATAAATGCTTGAAAATACGCCAAAACACCTAGCAAAGTGAGTTTTAATTTAAACTTTCGCCATATAAAACATATATTTATGGAAATAATGCTAAAGTGGCTTTTATCTAATTAATGAATATTAACGTCTTGACATGGTAGGGGTCGGTGGTTCGAGTCCACTCGGGTGTACCACTCTCTTCACAGAGTATAAAAAGTGAAATTCAAACAGTGCACCCGTAGCTCAGTTGGTTAGAGCACTACCTTGACATGGTAGGGGTCGGTGGTTCGAGTCCACTCGGGTGTACCATTTCTTATTATGTATTTCATTAATCCCCCTCTGCTTATCAAGCTAAATACAATTAATCTACCTTTGTTTTTTATTTAAAATTCATTCCCAAATATCTCAAAGTTCAAGATCCAAAGTAATATCTTGTGCTAAATCAAATATTCGCAGTGGTATTTCTACGCCCTCTCCAATCCTTTTAAACGAGCTGCCTAAAAATTTCTGACTAAGTACGGCATCGAACAGACACTCGAAGGTTAAGGTCGCAGAATAATGCATTCAAAGTCTGTTCGTTGAAAATAGCGTTAAGACAATCATCTGCAATTATCATCACCGCTCAATAGTGAGCGATCCTATCTGCATTTAGCGAGGAAATCCCAATGTCGAATGAAGGTTATCATGAACCCATTACTGAACTCACAGATAAAACCAAGGACATGCACCGTGCACTTACATCACTGATGGAAGAGCTTGAAGCAATAGACTGGTATAACCAAAGAGTTGATGCGTGCAAAAAGAATGAGTTGAGAGAGATACTCATACATAATCGAGATGAAGAAAAAGAACATGCTGCAATGCTACAAGAATGGATAAGGAGACAAGATCCGAGCTTTGATAAACAGCTAAAACATTACCTTTTTACAGATACGCCTGTTGCTCACACAGCTATTGTTCACAAATAAGTATTCAATCTGGCTGTTTGAGTAAGCCATTTTCGTGAGCAAACGCCTTTAGTCACTAAGCTGCCGTTCTTATAATACAAACCTCTGTATGTGTTATTGCACCATTTAGCTCATCTCATACAACCTTGCTGAATACTAGCGTGCAAACTGTAATGCTTCGGACTTAGTGACTTTCATTTTTAGCGTGAAGGACTTCACCTAATGCTACCTTAACGAAATATCTTGCGTGTAAACCATATCTCGCGTGTAAATCTTAGGCGTACAGGACCTTTCAATCTCAGTATGGCGAGCACTGCCGTGCAAGAAAAACGAGCGATGTCAGCCATTTTTGAACGACTAAAAACATCACTCACTATTTTTAGCTACCTACGGCAATTAGAAATGACGACTCAATATTGAGGTCATACATGACTTAGGCTTTATCACTCAAATTTTACCGAGTAGAAGGAGTATAACGAGGATCAATACTACCAAACCTAATCCACCGCTCGGGCCGTACCCCCAGCTCTTACTGTGTGGCCAAGTCGGAGCCACACCGATCAGCATCAGAATCAAAACCACTAATAATATTGTTCCTATACTCATGAGAGTCTCCTAGACATTATGGATATAACTCGAACTAGAAATCTTAATCAATATGACTAAGATCCTTTTAAATACCCACATTAAGCTGCCAAACTTTATGCTTAAGGTGCTTACTTAATTGTAAAAGCCGCTGACATCAACTGTGTTTGTCGGCATCCTTAGCAGCTTCTTTTACATTACCAATTGCTTTTTGAGTTTTACCTTTTATCTGTTTCTGAACCCCTTTCATCTGCTGTTTCGGGTTGCCAACGATCTCACCAATTTTTTGCTGCACTTTGCCTGCTGCGTCTTTTATTGAACCTTCTATCTGGTCTTTGTTCATGGTCAATTTCCTTTTGTTGTTGATATAACATCTAAATAATAATGAGCGCTAACAATCAGCTATGAGCTATTGTTCATTTTTAGTAAATAGCGTTTAGTAAACATCTAAATATTTTTAGTAAAAATCTTAGTTGGTAAAATATCAGTAAAGCGACATAGAAATTAGGCTAAAATTAATTCCGCGGTGTTTTCATAAAATTGTGTGACTGGCTCCACATCAATCATACCGTGTCAACTTAGGTATTAATGCTACAATATGACATTGGTTTAAATAGGAAAATATTTTGTAGCAATCTTGAATTTTATCTTAAGTATAAATTGTGGCGATCATTTTATTTACTGAAATCTAGTATTAACCATGACTGAATTCCATTATTTAATTACCTAGTGATTTTCCAACTAAACGACATCATAATGATGAGCCACAACATCAATATAAATAACATAAAATATCTTATTAAGATAAAGCTTACCCATTAAAGGCATATCAATCTAAACTCTGTATCCAATTTATAATTTATCTAAAAGTGTGTCTGTGCGATAGCGTACACATTATAAATATTTTAATACATAATTTAACTTAAAACATCATCTGATACCTAATATAGCTACATTTGCGTATGTCATAGATGCCATTAAAAATATGAATATGAGTATTCAGTGGCTAAACTAAGAAGGAACTAAGAGGTATAACTCTAAAAACGTTAAAATGGTCTAGAGGTGTTCATAGCATCTTGTAGAACTTAGAGAACCACAGTTGGTAGTCTAAGGTTTTTAGCACCAACTAGCCTCGACTGCTGATTTTTACAATAATGCTTCTATATTCGCAAGAAGAACACGATAACCTACGTTACCATAAAATATTTGTCTACCTTCGTCGATAATATAGCTTGGACTGCCTTGTAGGTTTTGTTGTGCTGACTTTTGGTAGTTGCTCATTAATGCGGCTATAGCAGAACCATCATGAACGCTTGAGGTGATTTTTTTCTGTTCCAGCCCATAGAAATCAACCAGATCATAAAGTATTTCAAGCTTACCAATATCCAATGCGTCGATAAAAAATGCACTCCGAAATTTCAATGCCATATTGATACTGGTGTTTTTGTCATAGATAAGTTCAATGGCTTTAAGCACTAAATGAGCATTGGCCGACGTTGTCGGTCTGACTTCTGTCCATATTTTTGAGTTTGTGGGAACGTCATCACGGATAGATGCAGATTTATGTACATGCTCTGCAAAACCATTATATTGACCTTTCTGTTTCCATTGCGTCTCAATTTTTGTTTGAACATCACCAAATACATCAAGATAATGATATTTAAAATAAATTTTATTTTCTAACTTTTGATTTAACTCATCAATACGTTGTTGTGCAACCCAAGCCCACACACAAAGAATATCAGAATAGTAATCAATGATCAGGGGTTGATTCATGTTAATCCTTAATAAGGTGGCAGTTTAAGTCATTCACTCTAGTTTCAAGGCTAATCAATAATTATTGTGATGGCAGATCTACTTGTTACCCACATGAAGTCAAGGTTTCAATATCTAAACTACAGAATAAATACCGAAGCTACACTGAGCAATAGGTACAAGGATGTGATTTTTAGCAGACATACTAGAAGTCATCAATTTGTTTCATATTACGTGCCAGTAATCGCTTTTCAGCTTCTTCAAGGGACAGTATATTGCTAAGAAATTCTGTTACGGAAGGTGCAGAACTGCAGTTTTGTAGATATTCAAACAGCCCTACAATATTTTTATGATACTCAAGTGTGGCCATCGCTATTTCATCCGTATCCATCCTCTTAAACGGATGTTCACCTATGGTGTTAAAAGGAATAGCGGTTTTTTCATAATAATGCCGACAATAAGTGTTAAGTGCATTGCTATTGCCATTATCTTCGAACTGCCTGATAACCAGTGCCATTTTTTGCTCGTGGGCTGAAATATACTCCAACAGTAATCCGCTTCTTTCGCTATCATTTGTAAGTGCGCAATGTGCCGCAAATGCATGCAGCCGTTGGTGTATATTTCTAGTCCATTGCATAACATCATAAAGCGTTTCTATTTGCATATTATTCTCCTCAAAACGGGAGTCCTTGGTCTTTACTGTGAAAAGTGAATCACTTTTCTATGCATTGATGAAAGTAAACTTACTAAACAAGCCCATATTTACTATGACATTATGTCTCATTAAAAGTGCAGTTTTGAAATGATTATTAACTAAATAGTCAAACGCTGATGTCTATTATTAATGATATGAATTATTGACAACTTGTCATCAACATAAAATACTTTATAGGTCCAACAACGGCTTAATCTATATAACACCTGGTCTTTAGCTTAAAAAGCTGGCGATAAGCCACAACCTTGTAATAAGGCTAATGGCATGAGTATACCTATATTTTTCTATTGACTCTGTTCGTTGCCGCACTGATTGTTGACAATACAATGCGCACAAGAAAAAGGGTAAACTACCAACACAATACGTTGCCATTCCATAACTAGATTGAAGGGCATCATCTTCCCGCTTTCAGTTAATAACAGTATTATATTTTGGAACGAACCATAGGTGAGTTAGCCCAATATTTACCGATATCAGTACTGAGTCGTTAATACGCACGAAACAAGCCATCAAAATATTGGGAATAACAATAATAGAAGATAAAAAAGGAGTCGCCGATAACGCGGCTACTCCTTTTATTTAGCGGAAAATTTAAAAGCGGTAATTAAAGCTCAGGGTCACATTACGTGGGGTTCCGTAATGATACACGCTATATGCTTCGGACATTGAGGCAGAGGCAGACATATAAGCATAATATTTTTCATCTAATAGGTTCTCTACGTTAAGTTGCAGATCCATATTGTCAGTAAGGTTATAACGAGCCATCAGGTTGACTAAAGAGTAAGCATCCTGATCGATTTTTACTGTCCCCCCTTCAGAGTAACTATCACTCTGCCAGTTAATACCACCACCCACGGTCAATTCAGGCAGGTAATCAACAAACTGATAAGTTGTGAATAGTTTAAACTGTTTGCGAGGGCTAGTAGCCGCCACTTTTTTTCCGTCAGCATCTTCCGCTGTAAACTGCGAGTAGCCAGCCGTGATATTCCACCCATCGATAAACTCCCCCACCACTTCTAACTCAAAGCCTGTACTCTCAGTACCTTGAGCAGCTTTGTAATAAGTGGTTGGAGTACCGTCAACAATGATAGTCCCAGCGGCTGTTGCCAGATTATCCTGTTCAATCTTAAACAGTGCCACAGCAGTGTGCAGACGATCATCTAGATAAGCGCTCTTTAAACCAATTTCATAGGCTTTACCTTCGAGTGGATCTAAATAATCACCGTTAATATCCTTACTGTTCTGCGGATTAAATATTTCGGTATAACTGGCGTAAACACGATGCTCTTCGTTTATGTCATACAAGGCGCCAACATAAGGAACGAACACGCCATCATCACCAAAGTTAGTATCAGTACCATAACTGATCCCTTCGCGGTTCCAACTAGAAATACGGCCACCGGCAATCACTTTTAAATCATCGGTAATTGTCAGCCGCGTTGCTGCGTAGAAACCTTTCTGCTCGGTATCCATATTTAACTGGCGATTGGCATTTGTTGACCATTCAGGCTCTTCAAAGGCGTTGCTTTGCCAATCATAAAAGTTTTCAACTGCCTTTGAGTCCCAGCCCGTCATATTCTCACGGATGGGTTCATAGGTATCTGCATAGGATTTCTGTTTGCTGTATAAGGCACCAGTCACAAATTGATGCTCACGGTTAAAGAGTTGGTAATCGCCTTTCAACTGAAAATCGAAATTATCAGAGTTACTTTCACCATGGCTGTGATAACGCTGGCCGCTCAATCCTGCACCGGTTTCTTTATTCAGCAAGCCAGACATATAGATCATTTTGGTGGTGGTTTCATATTCCATGCGATTATAGTTCGCCACCAACTGCCAACCATTGCTGAAATAATGGTTCAAGTTAGCAAAATAGTTGATGTTAGTCGTTTCCCAACGGCTCCAATCTGCCGCTGTTGTAGTAGAAACATCCCAATCAGTAACTGAACCATCGCTGAATACTGCTGGTAATGCACCCCACATCGCTCCTTTGGGGTTATTGTTATTGTAACTACCGCCGACGCGCAGCATAGTGTTGTCAGTAATGTCTGAATCAATTACGCCGTAAAGAATGGTCTTACGGTCTTGATAAAGATCCTGATAAGAATCGCTATTGACATATTTCGCGACCATGCGACCACGTACACTGCCACTGTCGTTGAGGCCATTAGAAACATCTGCGGTAACTTGTTTTTTATCCCAGCTACCCGTAGCAACATCAACATAGCCCTTAAGTTCGTCACTGTCGGCATGTTTGCGCACTAGGTTGATTGAAGCAGAAGGATCCCCTGCTCCCGTTAGTAAGCCTGTTGCACCACGCACCACCTCTACACGCTCGTACAGAGAGATATCTGACACAGTCTCACCTGCATCGCCCCCCAAACTCCAAGATAAAGGTACGCCATCGATCTGGTAATTCTGAACCGCAAAACCACGGGCCATAAAGCCATTTCGAACGTTATCTGTTTTAGATGAAGACAAACCTACTGTGTTATTAACCACATCAACAACGGTATTGAGTACCTGATCCTGGATCCGTTCAGCGGTCAAGATGCTCACTGACTGTGGCGTTTCCTGCAGTGACAGCCCTAAACCTGTGGCGGTATCAATGGTTCGACTCACAGTGTACTTGCCCATCACTGTGATTTTTTCAATATTTTGATCATTTGCATCTGCTGCAGAAGACGGCTCTGCAGCCAAAACTGACAAAGGGTTTAATGCCAAAGTAATGGCAGACGCGAGAGGTAGTAGATAAAAGCGCATAGTAATTTAGGGAGTTTATTTAGGATGAACATACGGTAACACTATTGCGAATCACTTTCATTTGTATTTTGGTGATGTATATAACAAATTCATCATTTATTAATGAGGAATAAACGTCCCCGTTGTGTTTATGCCTTCAAAAGTGAGCGTTTACGGTGAAAAAGGTTATTCTTTACCCGTATTCGGTTAATCATTCTTAATCTACGCCACTAAAAGCGACCCTGAGATTATTACTCCATAGGATCGCCATTAGTGTTTAGTTTTTATCTCATCAGTGTGTCTGTACTATTAGCTCGGCAGGCAGAGGCCACTTTGCCACTTGCCACTCACCTTGCCAATTCTCTATCAATATCCACAGACTATCGGCGGAGGTTAGCGTCTTAGTTGCGATGGCGTGTACGTGTTGGCCATGCTTATTACCGTGTAAAATACCATTCTCGCTGCGCTGTAAATCTGCTATTGGCAAAGCCTGCGTTCCAATATTGGCATAGCCTTGGCGTATATTGCCTACCTCACCTTTTTCAAAAACCAACATAAAATCTTTCACATAGTCATCATGATGCACATAGGGTGCTTTTAGATCTAAGGGTAAAGGGGCTATTTTAAATTCACCTAACTCTTGAGCCTGCCAGGCCGGTGGAAATGTAGGTGTTAGCGACTGATACAAAAACAATAGGGGGAGCAATAGAATAAACCCACTCAGTTTATATTTATTTTTTTGCCAAAAAGTTGAATGAATGAAAGCCATTAACGTACCTCCTCTAACCTATCTGCCACAGTACTGGGGGATTCCATTTTTTTAATTGCACGCACATTACGCAGTCCCCACATCATAAATCCCGTGATTGACATACCCGATAGGATCACCCCAAAAATAAACCAAATGATTTTTGTCCAGATACCACCTAAGGTACCGTAATGCAAAGGATCTGCGATATGCATTAGCGTTTGTATTCCTGTCATCGTCTCGGGTGATGTCGCTCTTGCAATCTCCCCCGTCCAAGGGTTAATGCTGAGGTTGTAAGAATACTGATCATAAAAAATGTGCTCGCCGCTACCGCTCAGATGATACATGTCACGATTATGCTCGGGTTTCATCACATAGCTTGGTTGAAAGTCTGGAAAGTGCGTTTGCGCTAATGTTAAGGCTTGTGCAAATGACACGCTTGGATCTGCGGGATTCACATCACCCTTTTGGATAAAGGGCAATTGCTCAGCAGCAACCAATGGCGCATGTGGCTCGATATCAATATCTGCATGCCAAAAAATGGCTTGGACTAAATACCATAATCCGGTAACGGCCATAATCGCGATAAACCAAATAGACCACACACCAGACAATTTATGCAAATCGGCCAATAGTGTCTTTTTACCTTGACTCACTCGCAATTTCGGAGCAAAAAAACTTCGCCAAAAACGTTTATAAACAATGAGTCCCGTCACTAAAGACGCGAGCATAAACAGCGCCATCGAACAGACAAGGTAATAGCCCAAGCTGTAACCGCTTTGCCAAGGAAATAATAACCAAGCATGTAAAGATCTGATAAAGCCGGCAAATGTCATGCCTTCATTAATCTGTTGGATCTCACCAGTGTATTGATTGACATAGGCCATGGCATAGGGTTTATCCGCGTCACTGAACATGATCACATTGACCATATACGGTTCTAAGGTCATAGCACCAGAGACTGCCGCACTTGGGTAGGCTTCCTCAACAATCGTCATTAATTCACTAACCGGTTTTACGGGTAAATCATTAGGGTTCAACGCCCTCGATGCTGGATTCGTTAACCAAGTGATCTCATGACTCAGTACCGCAATCGTCCCCGTCAAGCAGATAAAACAAAATAACAACCAAATTGGGAGCGACACCCAACCATGCAACATAAACCAGAATCGGTTACTGATCTTCGCCATTTGTGACTTTCCTAACACTTATCGTATTTCGCGAGTGTAAAGGTAATGCAAATTGTTATCAATACGATGTACTGGGAATTGTTTTCAATTAGAATGCCGATCACAAAATACTATGATGGGGAATCATGATGGATAAAACCTTGTTAGCAGCGCTCATTTCGAGCCTATTGTTAGCGCCGAGTTCCTACGCCGACGAAACTCAATCAGACGCAGACGCCAATATCGAAGTGATCAGTATTAAAGGTAGTCGTTTAGATAAAGCTGCTACAGCAACGGGCTTACCCTTAACACTGAGAGAAACGCCGCAGTCAGTGACGATTATAGATCAAGAATTTATTCAGAGTTTTTCTCTTAACAATGTTGCTGACTTAATGTTTTTAACACCGGGTATTTCTGCACAGAAAGCAGAAACTAACCGCTACTTTTTCAGCGCCCGTGGTAATCCAATCACTAACTTCCAATTTGATGGTGTGCCCGTTAACTATTCTAGTTTCTTCAATGATGCTTCGACCGATACGGTTATCTTCGATCGAGTAGAAGTGGTTCGTGGTGCAACCGGATTATTAACGGGTGCAGGAGAACCCTCGGCCGCCATCAACCTCATTCGTAAACGTCCAAAATCTTCACCAGGAGGTTACCTCAGTGCAAAAGTAGGTTCATGGGACAGTTATCGTGTAGAAGGTGATAGTTCAGTGGACATAACAGAAGATGCCGATGTCCAAGCACGTTTTGCCGCCGCCTATGAAAAATCAGATAGTTTTACCGATCTAGCCGAAGATGAAAATCTGCAAATTTATGGCGTCGTTACTGCAAGATTAAGTGATAGCACATTATTCACTTTGGGCGCGGACTATAGTGACCGCGATCCTAAAGGCTCCACTTGGGGAGCGCTGCCACTGTTTTATGCCGACGGCAGTTTAGCGAGTGACCTTCCCCGTTCGACTACCACTGCAGCATCTTGGTCTAGTTGGAAACGCCATGGTGCGAACGTTTTTTCTACTTTAGAACACAACTTCGATAATAACTGGGAACTCAAACTCGACATAGAACATCGTGAGGATAAGATGGATGGACACTTGCTATATTTATATGGCTCCCCAGATAAAACCACAGGTTTGGGGATGAGTGCATTGCCTATGATCTACCAATCAACCCGTAAGCAAGATGCGGCGCGAATATTTGCTTCAGGGCCATTCGAACTATTGGGTCGAGAACATAAGCTAACAACCGGCCTACTCTATTCAAAACAAGATATTAGCGCCGACTCTTTCTACACCACAGATGTTTTAAGCGTAGGCAATTTCTTTGAGTGGGATGGCTCGATTGCAGAGCCAAATTATCCATCGATTCCCACCAATGAAGAGACTGAAGAGATCCAAAAAGGTGCCTATATTGCTACCCAACTCAATCTGCACGATCAGATCACACTGCTGTTAGGTAGCCGTATCAGCCAATATAAAGTCGATCCAGGTTATGAGCACAATGATGTCATTACGCCGTATGCAGGATTGATTTACGATATCAGTGACAGTGTGTCGATTTATACCAGTTACACTGAGATTTTTCAGCCTCAAGATGCCAAAGATGCTAATAACAAACGCTTAGACCCGACAACTGGCAATAATATTGAACTTGGCAGTAAAGCCGATTTTTTCGACGAAAAACTCACCGCCAGTGTTGCAGTGTTTAAAGTTCAAAAGGAAAATGTGGCGGAAAAAGATCCTAACATTAAAGACCCACTTCCTGATGGTAGCTTTCCAATGCGCGCAGTGGATGGCACCAGTAACCGTGGTTTTGAAATGGAACTAACGGGTAGACCCACAGAGGATTGGGATCTGTACTTCAGTTACACCTACAGTGAATCTGAAAAAGCCGATGGTTCGGCCTTTGGCACACATTTGCCTAAAAACTTAGTACGATTATCTTCGCTCTATCACTTTGATGGCGCTCTAGAAGATATCACATTAGGTGGCAACTTAAGCTGGCAGAGCAAGATTTATGTAGAAAACGCGGGGCCTAACGGCGAAAGCTCTGAACAAGCCAGTTATTTCCTTACCAATCTTATGGCAAGTTATCAACTCACTGATGATGCGATTGTTCGTTTGAATATTCGAAACTTGTTTGATGAAAAGTACTACTCGAGTATCGATTTCTACAATCAAGGTTTCTTCGGCGAACCGCGAAATGTCGAACTTAGCCTGAGTTATAATTTTTAGTCTAATTGTTAATCGCCAATACCGCGCATCACTTTTATGCGCGGTATACCTAAAGCTAAACTATCCTGCGTTAAAACAGCATCCGGTAAACTTCAATGGATTAACCCTTTGGGCTCAGTGGGATAATCCATTACAATGAAGTCCATTTTGAGTTCGTAAAACAGATGTTCCGCCTATGCCTAAGTCTCACACCCACATGCATCAACATTTGCAGATGCCACATGCTAAATTAGATCTGCAAGCTCTAGTGGGCACTCTTGCCTTTGAGCAAGTGACCATTATTGGTAATGCTTCCGGCGATTGGCAGCCTGCGACCACAGGTACGACATTTATTTTTAACGGTACTCAATGGGCTGAAAACAGCAATGTAAATAATCAGATAGTAAATATCGCCAACGGTGGTTTTGCTGAATCAAAATATGCCTTTGTGGTACAAGGTCATCCACAAAGTGGTCTGCTTACGCAAGCCTTGACACAAGTTGCGATTGAATTAACGCCTCAGCTTGGCTGCTGGCCTTCATCTGGCTTAACCACAATAGTATTGATGCAGCAATTGTCTCAGCATGTGCAAGTGCAGCGGATGTCGCTGTTTCCGAGTTTATCAAGACCCAATGATTTACCGCCTGACGATCACTTACCTTGCATGGTGCATAATTGGTTAGGCGAACGGCGGATTGCCCAGGCTTTGGTACCATCGCTCGACTGGCCTGAATTTAGCTTAGCGTCCGTATTTTTACCTCGCCTATCCGCAATAAACCAAATGCAACCATGCCAAGTCGCACCTAGGATAAACGCAGGTAATCCCTTTGATTTACTTGAGCGTTTACAAGAGTCGAGCTTATTAATCGCAGATGCGCTAAATCCAGCCACGCGGCAGATGCAACTTGAATGGCTAATCACACTGGCGCATACACCCATCAACATTTGGCAGCAATTTGCTCATCCTAGCCAGCTCATCAATACTGAAGCTTTATTTTTCAACCACATGCCAGAATCAAAATCCAGCAATTGGTATTTAATGGATACTCAGGCATCTCAATATCTTGATGCGATTCGCCATAGTTTGGCCTATTGTTGGCAAACGTTGTCGACTAAGCACGCGAGCTTGTGATTGGCAATCAGTCTTCAAACGGCTCGTGACCCTCCCCCCTGTCCACTGCCATTCGCATTCAAAACACATTCAAAATACCTAAGGCGAATGTCGTTTTACCTTTTACCTTGCCCTCTACCGACGCTAAACCAACCTCTGTTTAAATGCATGACTCAAAACGTCAACACGCCCTAGTTAAGGGATTTTTACCCAATGCGATCCCCAACGGTTCAAAGTAATTGATCAGCGCCTGAAAAATCACTTGTCTGTGGGTCTCATCGGGATAAGCCCCCTCCTTTGCCATTGTTGAGAAACGGGTTCCCGACACTAAATACGGATTCGAAATATCAGTATAGGATTCAATACAGGCTTCAAATGCTCGCGCCATCATCTCCGTTGGCCGAGAGAAGTACTGCATCCCATGTTTTTTATCTAATGCAATCGCTCGGCGAACATAATCATGGGGCTCATCACCCTGTCCACTCAACAATGTCACTTTGAAGATCTCAGATAATCGAACATTTAATGGATGCTCTATAATGGGCAGATCGGATAGCCAAAGATCGCTCGCACACTGAAACCGCTTATTAGTAGGTTTGAATGATTTAGCGGCAATATAATGGTCAAACGCATGCCAAAACTCATGGGCTAAAGCACCTGCACCTGCATTTTTAGCTAATGCCAACTCTCGGGTCGCGGGTGCATAATGGGCCTGAACGCCCTTTTGGCCGCCATGACCAAAGGCCAGGCTGACGGTTTCTCGCAGTCCTAAAGTCAAAGGTGGCAATTTTAAGATAAAGGCCAGATCGGCGAGCGAATCAAACACTAAATCTGCAGCAATGCGCGATTCATCTCGCGTCACCCAGCGGCCCACACGCACATGGCTAAAACCAAAGGTTTGTTTAATATCAAGAAAAGTGACTTGCTCACCAAATCGATAATCGGGTCCATGGCGGTTATATTGCTGATTGATTAACACGGCTTCCCTTGAACCCTTTGCAGTGAGAGACACATTAAGCTGGCTATTTTAGGTGAAAATGCACAGGAACAAAACGCTGCATTAAGTGCAATATCAAGTTAAGAATAGGAGCCAAGCAGCGCTTACCCTTGGTTTGGTATCGCGATGCTTAGATTTCGTCAACCACAGGGTTCGTTAAGTTTTAGCCGTTAATATCACATCATCCCAAACCACGACACGATTTCGCCCCGTAGTTTTAGCGTGATACAAGGCTTTATCGGCCTCGGCCACCAGCTTTTCAGCATCTGAACGGCACTGACTCCCTATTTCAATCGGTGAAGGCACAGACTGAAGCGCTAAAATACCGCTGTTTTCTTCGATGGCATGATGAGTAATTACAGGTGTTAACGCACTCACTCCTGCCGAAAATTGATAGTGAAAATCGGCGACTATCGCTGAAATATTTTCATTCGCAAGCGCTGACATCATACGCGTCACAATTTTCTGCGCGACATCGATCGATGTTTCTGGCAGTAATAGCGCAAATTCCTCACCGCCGAAGCGACCAAAGATATCGTATGGGCGCGTGCGAGCACTGATAAATTGGGTAAAATGCTGCAGTATCTTGTCACCCACTTGATGCCCATAGCGATCATTAACGAGTTTAAAATAATCGATATCCATCATGACAAGGCACAAAGGTAACTGTAGACGACTCAAGCGTTTGATTTCATGCTCTAACTGCTGGAAAAAATGCCGTCGATTGGCAATACCGGTTAATTCATCGGTGAGTGCGAGTCGATTCAACTCAGTCTGCGCATTCCTTAGGGCAAATTCGACCTGTTTTAACTGGGTAATATCGGTGCAAACAATGACCATATCGCCATTGTGATAGACCTGCTCAGAAAGTTGCAACCAGCTACCGTCGACCAGATCCACTTCAAAACGTCGAAAAGCTGATTTACGTTGATTCGCATGAATAAGTTCAAGCCATTCCTCTATGGTTTCATGATCAATTTTAGGCCCTTGCTTATGGGTAAAGGCAAAGTGCATCATGTCGTCAAAATGCCGGCCAGCCATGTCTTGATCAACAAAACCAAACATTTTCGCAAAGGTATGGTTATAAAAGATAAAATGATTGTGCTTGTCCAAAACAGCGAGGCCATTCTCGCTTAGCCGTAAGGCTTCAGTTAAAAAGGGGTAAACAGACTCAAGAGATTCTTTTTCCATCGATTATTCCTAGCAATGACGCTTTTAGAGAAGATCTCCGACATGTTTAGATTAGCAGCGTTCTACACTAATCACAGCGTCTTTGTCTTTACCCCCATATTACCGCAACGGGATTGGCTCTACCGCGATGTAAATCCCACACATTCGGCAAATAAGCTTTAAAAACCAGATCCAATGCTTTGATAATTTACGATTTTACGGCCAATTTACTGAGAAATATTTCAGCACTAAAAGGTTTCTGCATGAAATGTACCTCAGGGAATAATGCTAACTCAGGAATATCATCGCTATCATTAGCTGAAAGCAAAAAGAAGCGACAGTGATGCTCAAACTGGGTATCACTGGCAAGGTTTTGTAATGTTTGTTGCATCTGTTTGATAAGTTGCAAGCCATTCATATCTTGTAAACGGTAATCCACAATAACAATATGTGGCAATGAGTGAATCAACATCTTAAGTGCTTGCGCTGCGTTATCAACACTGAAGGTTTGAAAATGATAGTGCTCTAGCATGGCTTTGCAAATCTCAAGGTTAAACAGATTATCATCTATGATTAACACTTTTTGTTGATCATATTGAATCGTTAATCGTTCTTTCACCTCGGTAAGTTGGCAGGGAAAATGTAACAGCACTGTGGTGCCTTTGCCCTTTTGACTGCGCAACATAAACTTACCGCCAATTTGCTCAAGCAATCGATTACAAGTATAGAGTCCTAATCCCATGCCCGATGTTGTTGTATATGAGTTAGATGCGTGCATAAAGGGATCAACTAAAGCGCGCTGTGCTTCCTTTGACATTCCCTCGCCAAAATCGCGGATCAGTACCCTAAGCATAGGACTATGGTCTTTATGGTTACGTTTAAGGCGTAAGTCCATATAACAATGCACTTCGCTACCCGTACTGTATTTAAAGGCATTATTGATAATGTTAGTCATGAGTTGGAATAACTTAGTCCCATCGAGCTCGATAAACTTCGGCAGAGACTCATTCACGACAACCTGTAAACGTTTACCCGATGTCGCACTAAAAGCACGATAGTAATCCTCAATATTGCTCAGATATTCGTGCAAATTGACTAAATGCCGATTCAATTTTAACTGCCCAGCTTCAGCCTTACTGTAATTCAACGTATTTTCGGCAACCGAGTAAAGTAAGTTAGCTGACCAGGTCATTTTATCGATAATTTCGTCCAGTTTTTGTGGCTGTGAGCGCGCTTTTTTTAACATGCGACTGTAGCCAAGAATGGCATTGATAGGAGTGCGGATCTCATGATTTATGCTGGAAAGTACTGCTAATCTAGATCGATTATCGAGCTTAATCTGCTCTACAATATGCTGATTTTTAGACTTAAAGTACAAAAGAAAAGACAGAGTAATACCAAGAGAAGCAATCAGTAAGATAATCACGATTAGCTCGACAACCTCTTTTTGTGGCACTTGATATTCTATGCGTAAATCTACACGGGTTTGGTATCCAGGAATATCCAAAGTTCGGCTATCTGAGTAGCTAAACATTGAAAATATGCCTGTGGAAAACTCATGGTTACAGGATGAACTTTGCAATAACGATTGTTCAAATTGATAGCTAATACATACACCCTGCTCCTGCTCAATCCGCGCTAATATCCGCTGATGAGAAATGGCATAGACTAAATAAAGCATATTAGGCCCATCGATATTAACAACCGCTAACGTGTAATCGGCAAGGCTAGCCTGAAGTTCCCCTTTACTATTCTTGACTAATTTAAGTGGCTTAAGTTCTGGCGCCATTGTCTGATCAGAGATATAGGCCAGTTCAAGTTCGGGGGTCAGTGTAAAAGCGACAGCAGATTTGATCTTCAGTAAGTCCTTTGCAAAAACCTCAAATTCCTGTGACGTTACCTCACTCGAAGCATAAAAAAACGATTTTAGCGCATCCAACATAATTTCATGTTGTAAGAACATATCCCGTGAAGAAGTAAAAACCGCTTCTGCTTTTTTATTGTAAATGGAGTCAAATTCATAACGTGAGTGGGACAAGGTTAACCACAGCACCAACAGAGTGACCCATAAACCACTGAACATATTGATACAAGCGCTATATTTAAAGCTCATTAGCGTAATCCATTACGGCCTTTAGCAAGCTGCATAACTGATATTCAAACAGCTCTCGCTCGCAAACATCCATGACAGACAGCATATCTTTAAGCTGCAAGTAGCGCGCAATACCCGTAAATTGATGTTTCAGGCCTTCGATACTGTCAGAAGATTCATATTGTTCTAGCTCAAGTCGCATTCGCTGTAATTCAGCAATCAGTGTCAATCGCAGTCGCGATTGCTGTTCTTGGCTGTATTGCTCAAAGAATACAGATAAGGCCTTGGGTAACTCAATATTAGCATTCATACATTAGGCACTCCTATTATATTGAGCAATCCAATCAATAAGATAACGACCTTCAATCGGGGGACTGTACAAATAACCTTGGGCAACATCACACCCCAACTCAGAGAGAATTAACTCTATTGCACTTGTCTCAACGCCTTCTGCAACCACCTTTACGTGCATCTTCTGCGCAAGCGCGATGGTGGACTCTACGATGAGATAATGTTGGTGATTGATATCCATATCGGAGACAAAACTTTTATCAATTTTGATCTCTTTAAAGGGAATGGCATCAAGACGATCATAAGTAGAATAACTTTTACCGAAATCATCAAGGGAAATATCAATATTATTGATGATCAGCCGTGCAATTGAGTTAAGTACTCTATCTTGGTTAATGATTTCCTGTGATTCGGTGAGCTCTAAAATCAAATGGATTTGTTTATACTCACGACCACATTCGATGATGTACTCAATGAGTTCATCACAGGTCAAATCATCTGCGGTAATGTTAATCGACAGGGCAAACGCCATTAATAACGGTTGGCGCGACCAACATTGCAATGCTTGGGAAATAACCATCCGCGAAAACAAGCTATTTAGCCCCTGCTGATTCACCAGTGGCAAAAAAACGTCGGGATAAATATAGCCATTGGATTGATCGCAAAGCCGCGAAAGCACTTCAAAACCGATGATCTCCTTTGTTTTAAGGTTAATCTTAGGCTGATAACACAAAATTAATTGTTCATTTTTGAGCAATTGCCGCACATTGATATTCGCCGCCATGTCTTGCACGATAGACTCATCTTGATGGACACGGTTTCTATCGTCGGAGGCGTCTAGCAATGGCGTTAAAATGTCATTCACATTGATAGGTTTAGCAAATACGCCAAGCAAGTTGAGTTTCAAACCCGTGATAATGCTATCCACCAGTTCTAAAGTCCGTTTATCCGAGGAGCTTATCACCGCAATCGGAATGACTGTAAATCGGGGCTCGGAGGCCAACATATTAATCACCGCAATACCGTCACCTTGATCCATTTTTAAATCTAAAATGACTAAATCAAGTTTTGCTTCTACAGCTAAGATCAGTTCAATTCCGTGATTACCATTACTGGCTTCATAGATCTCCACATTGTCCTCTGCTAAGTACTTATGGATATCAGCTTTCATGGTTTCTCTAATAAAGCGTTGATCATCTATGATGAGAATATTCATATATTGGTCTCTAACTGCATAAAGAAAATGGGATCGATCGTCTGGGATTTGGATGTAGGGATAACAGAAAGCTTGAGTAAATTACGATTCGCCATGACTTCTGTGCGACTGGAGAAAAACGAATAGTTTTTGACTGGTTTGAAGCCGCCTTCTATCGTTCTTACTTTAAATATGGGCAACTTAAATTGCGTCAATTTTCGTTTTAGTGACTCATCACAGATATTAAAACTCAAAAACTTAAGTGAGCGACTCGTGGCCAATTCATTGAGATAAACAGACATCATATAATTTTCAATATAAGGCGTTACGCCAAAGGAGGAGAACACCATTAAGGTATCTGGCAAAGCTTGACTGTTATGGTTAATGACCTCAAACAAGTCCACCTCATCATTCATAAATTCGAGGGCAATTTTGCCTTGAGTGCGGCAGAATAGACTGTGTCCAATGATTTGATCGCCAAAGCTAAAAGCCACCACCAATGAGAGTCCACGAAAAAAAGGTTGAGACAACTTACGGCTCACAAAGGATAAACGCGGGTTACTTTCATAAACCAAGCTAAGTTGCAGCAGGGTCATAAAGTTTTGATGGTGGCTTTCGATAAACTCGACACGATAAGGAGTATTACGGTAGTACGGATGATCACTGCGTTCTATGGTCGATTCAAAAAGGTTAATTAACGCTAAACCTTCGTTGATGAATTTTTTGTCCTCCCGATAAATATCAAACAGTTCAGAGCCAAATATTTCAACGATTTCAGACTGTTTAGCTAGGGATGGAATGTTAACTCCCCGCTCCCAACGGCTAATAGTGATGGAATCTAACATATCGAACAGGCAGCTTTTTTGCCTGAGCAGACTACATAAATCTTCTTGAGATAAATTATTCTCACTGCGGGTGTGTTTTAAGAAATTGGAGAATGTCTGTGCACTTGTTTTGCTTTGATAGGAGATAGGTGTACAAATCATATCGCGTTCCATCTGAATTTTTTATTTTATCTAGCAGCTCCATATACGTCTTATGGTCGATGTCATCTACTGGCTCTGGATGTCTAAATGTAAAAGTAATCCAAATGCGTTGAAGTTTCTCGATGAAATAAAGTCCAGTGATTTTTTCGTCACTCATCACTCAGTTCCTCCATCTCAGCCTTTTATTCACCACGTTTTTTGCAATAGGAAAACGAGTATAAATGCCATTGTTTATCTGAGACCATGGCACAGTCAAAAAAGCGATGGAAAAAAGTGTCTAGTTATTCGTTCGGTTAAATCATTGCATCATAGATAAAACCGCAATCAACAGACCCCCCTATAAAACCGCATAAAATATAAGATTCACCAGCAATGGCCACAAAACGCCAAATTGATTATTTATGCGCTAAAAATTCAAAATACGGGATATAACTTCGGGGTTTTTCTCACTGAACCACGTTTTTCACGCATGGTTATTCACGTTTGGAATAGGCAAACCGCGACAGTATCAGCTTAGAGATATTATTAGGATAGTTTTTAATAGCTTATGGCTTAAGCAAGCCAGCTGCGAAAAAGTGGGGAATTGGCCAAAGGAACGCCTATCATCACTGGCGTCGCAGAAGGATAAAGAAGTGGCAATACTGTCGCTAAGTCATAGCGTGCTTTGATTAAACGGGTCTCATCGGCAAGTATCAGCGAGTTGGGCAAAGTTTAAATCCATCTCGGCCAAACAACGTTTTAAGGTGGCTGGGCTCATTGTCAGTTTTTCAGCTATGTCGGGCAAACTTAAGTTATCCCGCATTAGACACAAAAGAATACCAGCCGCTAAGCCTAACCGCAGTTCGAATATAGTAGTGATTGACATATCCCTTGGCGCTGAATGACGGCAGCGCCGAAACCTATGGTTTGACCGTTACGCATCTGCAAGTCGGCAGCGGCGTTTGGCAACAGGGAATGCTGGTGGAGCAAGACGGCTAAAACTACTTACCCAATGATAATCAAACATTTAAATGGTTACCTTGGAGCTGTATCGTCAAACACCTTGACGTTAACTCTGGACATTTAAGCGACGAAGATGAACAAAAGGCACAAAGTATAAAGCACAGGAGTTAGAGAAGGCGCTGGTATTGGTCGTAAACATGAGCAACCGGCACCATCTGATTGCAAATTGATGAATTAACTGGTTATGCACATGATATGCAAATCTAAAACTATAATCCCCGGTATTTTTCTCACCTCAATGCAATAAAGTGAATAGTTAATCATAAAAAAGAGGTTGGCTGTATTCAACAGCTAACCTCTTCTCTTTAAATCAGGCGATAAATCAGATGTTCTATCATACAACTAGAGCCATGACTTCAAAACGACTCTTACAAAAGCTAACTCATACCAGAGCTAATTTTTTACGGGTACGAAAATAGCAAGCTGAGGTTAGTCACTGTAAATAACGAATGTAAAACTAACGCCTGTGAAAAACCATGCCCACTCAATCCGACAGACGTGAGATTAGCCGCGTTTAGTGCCCCACGGATCGTTGTCATCCGTCGATGGGCTTGGTCCTGAACGTTCAGCCATTCTTGAATCGTTTCTTGGCTCGTTTCTGGGTTCGCTGCGGCGCTGTGAGTTGCTATTCGATGAACCATATCCAGAGCCGGTGCCACGTCCACCCGTAGGTTTTTTGCCTGAGCTTTTACCTGAACCATTACCAAAGCTCTTACCTGAGCCATAACCAGAGTTGGGACGTTTATTACCCGCTTCGTACTCGGCGCTGGCTTGTGCCTGCATTTTAGCGATAGATTCTATGGTGAGTTCCATCGGTTTACGCGGCGCGATACCTGAGGCAAAACCTCGTTCGCGTGGCTTAAGATCAAACTGCTCACCGACGGCTTTAGGCATACGCTTGAATCGATACAGGTAAAAGTTTTCCACTTTCTCCCGCGCCCACTCAGTCTTCTTGAGGAAAATAATACAGGCCTCAATGGTCGGGTTGGTGTTAAAGCAACCTAGCTTTAATGCCGCGTATAAAATTTTCCAGCCATAAAAATCGACTAACTCAGTGATCATTGTCTCGAGTTTGAGGCCGTGTAATGGGTTGTTCTGTTGCTCTTCAATCATGGGAATTCCAAGTTCAGCCCTATTGGCTGATTTTACTGTATTAGTTTACGGTTTTGAGTTGTTAAACGAGTGACTCAATTTGCTACTAAAATTCGCGATTAGAGAAATCACTCAAGTTATGAAGTCATGAGCCACTGACGTTGTTACGGCAATAGCATAGGGCGTTAAGCCTTGTTACTTGTAATGCTTAGATCTTAAATCTTACGGACCTAAAGCCTCCAAACTGAGCCATTAAATATTAGCCGTAAAATCTGCTGCTCGACAAAACTGCGGGAATAATAACGGTAAATAAGCTAAACGCCTTCTTTTATTTGCGCTAGCGAGGTTTGGCATCGGCTTTAGGGCAAAGAAAATACGCCGCAGCTGACAGTTTTAATCTACATATCCGCGATATCACGCTAACAGGTATGAACTCAGCATCAAGCTCAAACCCGTTTCTAAATTTTACCTATGATCCGCTGATGCCTTGGGTCAGCCTCAAAATAAACGCAACTGAAACGGCTCGATTTATAGCTGCGCATCACATCCTTGCTCGCATCTTTAGCCCTTAGTCTGTATACTCCGCGACCTTATTATCCCAACTTTAATGTTTTGGCTTAGAGTGGGTGAAGCGCATGTTTCATTTTGAGGCTTGTTTGTCACAATCCCCGTTAGCAAATACCTAGGAAAGCTCCTTTGATCTCTACCGCGAACATCACGATGCAGTTTGGCCCTGAGCCATTGTTTGAAAACATTTCAGCGAAATTTGGCAACGGTCACCGCTATGGTTTGATCGGCGCGAATGGCTGTGGCAAATCGACCTTTATGAAGATCCTCAGCGGAGCGTTAGCGCCAACCTCTGGCAATGTGTCCATCACGCCCGGCTTAAAAGTCGGTACCCTAAGCCAAGATCAGTTCGCGTTTGAACAATACAGTGTGATCGATGCGGTGATCATGGGGGATGTTGCCCTGTGGAAAGTCAAACAGGAACGTGATGCAATCTACGCCAATCCGAATATGACCGAAGAAGATGGCATGCGCGTTGGCGATCTTGAAAGTGAATTTGCCGAAATGGATGGCTACAGCGCCGAAAGCCGCGCCGGTGAAATTCTGCTCGAAGCGGGTATTGAAGAATCTTTCCATTACGGCTTAATGCAACAAGTGGCACCGGGTTGGAAACTGCGGGTATTGTTGGCACAAGCACTATTTGCCAACCCAGATATTTTGCTGCTCGACGAACCAACCAACAACTTGGACATACATACCATTAGCTGGTTAGAAGCCGAGTTGAACAAACGCAAATGCACCATGATCATTATTTCCCATGATAGGCATTTCTTGAATGCCGTATGTACCCACATGGCCGATATCGATTACGGCGAACTGCGCATTTACCCTGGTAACTACGAATACTTCCTCGCCCAATCATCTTTGATCCGTGAACAATTATTATCGGGCAACGCCAAGAAGAGTGCTGAAATCGAAGAACTGCAAGACTTCGTTAACCGCTTCGGTGCCAACGCATCTAAGGCAAAACAAGCCAGCTCGCGCGCGAAAAAAATGGACAAGATCAAGCTTGATGAAGTGAAATCATCAAGCCGTATTCACCCTTCTATTCGTTTCGATGCTGGCAAGAAAATGCATCGCCAAGCACTGATCCTCGAAGATTTGGCCCACGGGTTTGATGGTGAGCTGCTATTCGAAGGCGGCGACTTAATCCTCGAAGCCGGTGCAAAATTAGCGATTATCGGCGAAAACGGCGTGGGTAAAACCACTTTCCTACGCTGCTTAGTCAATGATTTAGAACATAATAAAGGCGTGATCAAGTGGTCAGAAAACGCATCAATCGGCTACTGTCCACAAGACAGCAGTGACGAATTTGATAATGACTACACGTTAATGGATTGGATGTCACAGTGGCGCCAACCTAAGCACAACGATCTTATGGTACGCGCCATGTTAGGCCGTCTGCTGTTCACCGAAGATGACGCGAACAAGAAAGCTCGTAACTGTTCAGGCGGAGAGAAAAACCGCTTGTTATTCGGTAAGTTAATGATGCAAGACATCAATGTGCTGATCATGGACGAACCGACTAACCACATGGACATGGAAGCCATCGAAGCACTCAATAATGCGTTGAAAGACTTTGAAGGCACTTTGATATTCGTCAGTCATGACCGTGAGTTTGTATCGTCACTCGCAACACGTATCATTGATATTAAAGATAAAAAAGTGATTAACTTCCAAGGCACTTTCGATGAGTACCTTTCAAGCCAAGCAGAAATGGAAGCGAGAAAAAGCGCGTAATGTTGTGCTTTGATAAACCTTAATCGGCTATGTCAGCTTGATTAAAAGAGTCGTCATTGGAGAACCTACTGACGACTTTTTATCGATATCTAAAGAGCGATATGATTGGTAAAACATGAAGTATTGCTGCTTTGGGCCTTGGATACACAGCTGTCTATTCGTTATCTAGAGTGCTATAATTCATGCACTTAATTGAGGTTGATCCTATGAAAACTAAATCAAAAAACACACAAGTGACTCAAAATCGACTCTATCGCGCTGTGGCCAGTTCAACCGCTATTGAGACGGGTAAAACTACGGCTGAAGTTGAAGCAAAATTGAAGGCCAAAAAAAGCCGTTTCAGTCATTTGACCTTAGCCTAAACTTCATTCGTTTTTAGCGCTGAGCACATCGTTTACCAAACGAGCCATATGTTGATAATCCCCACCCAACCCTGCTTGAATTGACTTAAAATAAAAATCTCTATTTTGTTCCCAAATCCCATAATCAAGTGGGAGATAACCCGCCTTTACTGCCATCACATCGAGTATCAAACGTGACAAACGTCCATTTCCCTCTCTAAATGGGTGAATTAGGATAAATTCCACATGACTTTCAGCCAAGTAACTCACAACTTCGTCTCTAGAAAACGAATTTAAACCATTGAACTTGCTTAAATATTCCTTTTCAAACTGAGTGAGAGACTTAAGTATTTGAGCCGCTGCCGTAAATTCGAAACCACCTTTTCCCATATTGACTGTACGCCGCTCACCAGCCCAGTAATAAACATTACCGAGCCATTTTCGATGCCACTCAAAGAGCATACCAACCGATAGATGCTCGCTTTCAATAACACCAGATTGAAACACGTACTCATAAAGCTTTAGTAACAACTGAGTCTCTACCTCTGCCATATCCTCTTCATCGGTTATCGCGAGTTTGTTACGAAGTATATGGCCGCCGGAACCGGGTTCGAATTCATCCTCGGTAGTGCCAATATGATATTTCGACATGATAATAGACCCGCTAACTGTAATAACTAATAGAAAAGCAAATATCCGAGTCACAGACAACTTAACACAACTACTCGATGAGATTGACCACACAAGTCTTTGAAATAGGTATGTAGAAACTATGGGCTATAAATTAGCTTATTAATTTTTTTAACCAATATCTCACGATTTTTAGCCAGTTTAAAAATTGTCGGCAAATGTCGAATGACTATCGGCTCAGACTCGAATACCGCATCGCGATCTTTGGCCTGAATATAATCACGGATCTGAAGCATCATCTGTTTATTAAATGCCCAAAGTGAATGACCTTTAAACTCAAGGGAATAAAATGCGTCATTGGGCCATTCAAGTCGATGTTTCTGTTTTGCCATACACTGATAACAACAAATAAGACCAAGATCTGTACCATCTGTAAAAGCACTGTTTGCCCTATGTTCCCAAGTCGAAGTACCTTGGTATTTTTCTGGCAATTTTTCCCGCCAAGAAGCATCCAATAGCGGAGGGAAAAACAGCACACCTGGCCATTTATGGGCAAACCTTTGATTAAACTGCTTGATCTCAAACTGCCAACCCTCAAATAAATGCACATCTTTTTTCTCTAAACGAAAAACATGGGCAAAGGTAAAAGTGGCGCAGCCAGCACAATGGGGGCAAGTAACCTCAACTCCGTTTGGCAGGCTAAAAAACTCATAAAATCCTGTCATTGATACGACATTCCAAATGATTTAGAGACTAATTTGGAGCTCATCAATTTTCCAACCACCTTCATTTATCATGCTAATTCTTTGTTTTTCATTCGCCTCCGATGCATTACCACAGAGATCTTTTTGTGCATATTCAAGAACGGCCGTATCCCCTTCTATCATCTGCGACACTAAGGTGAGTGCTTTGCACTTGGCAGCCGCTTTTGAAAATGAAAGATAAGATGCGATCACTTCATCGCGGGACAGCTTCATCTGCTGCATATACTGTGGGAACTTAGACTCAACATCCGCTTGCTTACGTTGGGTATAGTAAGCCTTGTCCTCTTGATAACTCATCCCCTGCTGTACCTTAGCATTGTACTCGTCATACACTTCGCTCGGCGATTTAGGCGTTGTACAACCTATCAGCACAAGGACAGATATGGGCAGTAAGAAAATCGATTTCATCATCGAACCTCCAAAACTAGACATGTATTATCAATAAATTCCATGGTGCATTCATCTGCTTGTTGTCACTGAACGAGTGCGCCATATATATCCACCAAATACTCCTTATTCTCTTTGAAATCAATTACCTTGGCAGGAAGTAAACCTTTACTATCAACAGGTAACAAAATCAATGAAGATAAAATGTAATGCCACCAAGATAACATGTAAATAGTTCATTGATTACTTTAGCTTGGCAGCGTTGCTCATTCAATTGCAGCACAGTTGCTTACCTTGGCGAGTGCTAAAAATAAGTGCCATAAAGCTGTGAGCATGCTCTAAATTGCAGTATTTGACAGGTCATTGTCTAATGCATTAAAAGGCACAAAGGTCTTTTTATCGAACCAGAGAGGCGAGCGATTTTGTCCTGCAAGCTGATAAGCCCAAGTAGTAATGGCTTCAGAGCGATCACTCTCACAGACGAAATATCGACTGAGTTCAGAGTGTAACGTTTGGCCATGCCGGATAATATTTTGCTCATACCAGTTATCTTTATGGTGCTGAACGGCAAGATGATCGCGTTTTTGATTATTACAACTGCTATGTGCGAGGACAAAATTATGGCCTAAATCATTAGGATATCGTGCCCAAGGGATAAAATGATCCACTTCGCCTGTTTCTTTTAATGATTTTTGGCAATAGAAGCATTGGCCTTTTTGGATATCAAGCAGTACAGGTCTAGCATGGGTGATCGTCTGTCTGTCGCTACCAAACAGAAACTCACTTAAATTGCCTTTACTGCCTATAATCACTTGATTTGCTGGAAACTCGGCGATTTTTTGTACCCATTGAGTACGAGCCAATGACACCACTAAATCGTGAAATCGCCTGAAGCAAAATGCGATACCCGGATTCAACTCGATGTAATTTTTCGTTTTATCATGGGGATAAAGAAAACATTCTTCATTACGTGACAAGTTTTGTAAGCGCCATAAGGGGCCATCTTTAAACGTACCGCGCGTTTTACGCAATAAAGCTGGATAACTAAGATGCGCTTTTAACTGGGATAGACTGTTAACACCTTGATGGCGTAGTTCAATCAAACTGTTGATCAAGGCTGATTGCTTTCCACTATTTTGGATCAAGACAAAATACCCATCATTGGCACCAAAAGGCAAAGAGTGTTGCCAGTAAAGTTCAATAAACTTCTCTACCAAATCATCAATACTGATGGCGGTTTTCAGCGCAGGATCGGCATTGAGTATTAATGGCCGTTCGATACAGATATCGGCGATCGCATGCAGTAAGGCAAATTTGTAAGTTGCAACGAAATCCCCTTCAACTAACAGACGTTGTAAATAGCTAATAAATTCAACTTGTCTTCTCGCATCAATCGGCATTCAGTCGCTCCTGAATAATAACGCTTGCTTCAGGTGCATTTACGTTTGGCATCAGTTTGGGTGTAAAAACTAACGTCTGCCAATGCACTTGTGAGCGACCGAGTTTATCGGTTTCATCTTGGCTCAAATCTAAAAGTCGTAGCTGACAATCTGCAGCAAGTGTGAGCAGTTCATCGGCACTGACTGGGTGCATAACGCGCGCATCGGGGCTTGGGCCATGGCGCAAACTGATGACTAAAAGTCCAGTCGAATTGAGTAAGCGTGAGAGTGTTGCTAGTGCAAGTGGGCGCTCTGAGGGAGATAAATGCATCCACACAGCGCTGAGTAAAATCAGATCAAACTGTTGCGCTAGGCCAACCACTTTTTGCAACTGAGGTAAACCATCCTCAATCCAACGCACGGGTAGATCCCGAGTTAACACCTGCCCCATTTTCGCTAAAACAACCGCAGGTTCGACTGCAATAATTTGTGTCTCTTTGCCCTCTGTTTTTCGGCTAAATAATGCACATCCCGCCCAGAACCTGCTCCCACATCCAATATCGACAATGTATTTTTGGTAAGTAGAGGCAAAAGATGATGCAACCAACTCGAATGCACTTCTTCAAAGGTTTTAGACAAATACTGTGCCGCGAGTATTTCGGCGTGGTCATTATAAAACACTGTGCTCACTGACAACGATCCTTTTGCAACAAGTGATTGTTTTTACAGACGCTAACTTATCACAGTCGTATTTGATAAAAAATATATGTCATCATTATCATGCTGTTTTGCATAAAATATTTAGCATTATGTTGTTCGCGATCACTGTGCTGATTTCGGCTATTCGACCCAAAATTCTTATCAATACCTATGCAATCTCAGCATTTCCCCGTCGTTTTTGTCGCAGTGGTTTACACTCTATGAGTTAGTGTAAAGATAAGTGCAATTGATTGAATCTGTTACATGCTTCTCCAGAGCAGTTTCCATTTCAGTGTTGGAGTGAACGGGTTTTAACGTCTTGGCGTAGCGTCTACATAGAGATTAAGACCTAGGGCTCAATTATTTAGGATATCTATTGCCTATGAGTTTTGAAGATTCGTTAGAGCAACTTAAACGACAGTTTTTACATGCACTGCCGGATAAAAAGAAACAAATCATTACCTTGTGGATTTCATTGCGTAAAAATTGGGACGCACACATGCTGTCTGCCGTGTACCGAGAGGTGCATAACTTAAAAGGGTCGAGCGAGACCTTTGGGTTATCAGATACCAAACACATAGTCGATAAACTGGAGTTGCTGCTTAAGGGGCTGCTCAATGCGCCAGCCCCCGAACTTCCTACGATCAAAGGCTTAGATACCCTCTTCCACCAGTTGTTACAAAACAATATGCGCGGCCAACCGTCGGCGCCAGTAGTAGAGGCGCAAATGCAGCAAAGCCCCTATAAACCGTCAAAGGCGCGCCATGAGCACCATATTGCCATCATAGAAGACGATGGGAATGTCGGCGCTATGATCACAAAGCAGCTGCGAGAGTTCGGTTTTAGTGTGCAGCATTTTTTGAATTTCACGAGCTTTCTGGTGGTGCAAAATAAAACGCCCTTCGATCTGATTTTATTAGATTTAATTCTACCAGATTGGACTGAAGAGGCCTTGTTCGAAGCTGCCACTGAGTTTGAGAAGAACAATACCCGAGTATTTGTTTTATCCTCGCGGGGGGATTTTGACATGCGGCTATTGGCCATTCGTGCCAACGTCAGCGAATATTTTGTTAAACCTGCGGAAACCACTTTATTGGTGCGCAAAATCCATCAATCTCTCAAGATGTCAGAGAAACAGCCGCTTAAGGTGTTACTGGTGGATGATCAACAATCTATGGTGGATTACTTTTCAAGCCTGTTACGCAGCCATGGTTTGATGGTAAAAGGGTTGTCCAGTGCCGAGCAAGTCTTGCCTGCCCTTGAGCAATTTGAGCCTGATTTGTTTATCTTCGATTTGTACATGCCCGAAGTGAACGGGCTTGAGCTGGCAAAGATGATCCGCCAATTGGATAAATACACCTCGAGCCCAATTCTCGTGTTGAGCTCTGATGATACGATGCAGAATAAAGTCAGCATCATACAAGCGGGATCAGATGACTTAATTTCAAAGCAAACCGCGCCGAGTTTATTCGTCGCGCAGGTGATTTCCCGTGCGCAACGGGGTCATGACATTCGCAGTTCGGCTAGTCGCGACAGCTTAACTGGGCTGTTAAACCATACCCAAATTCTGGTGGCTGCGAGACGCTGTTTTAACGTAGCGAAACGGATTAACTCTCAAGTTTGTATCGCTATGTTCGATTTAGATCACTTCAAAAAGGTCAACGATACTTATGGTCATTCCGGTGGTGATAAGGTGTTGTTGGCATTTGCCCATCTGCTACAACAATCCTTACGTCAAACTGACTTTACCGGCCGCTACGGTGGTGAAGAATTTATGTTAGTGCTGCCAGATATGCAAAAACCACTGGCGATTGCCAAGTTGAATGCGATCCGTGAAAGCTTTAGCCATATCGTATTTGTTGAAGATGGCGTCGAATTTAAGGTGACGCTCAGCGGCGGTTTAGCCTTTTCGGATCAATGTGAGGAATTTCAAGATTGCCTGTTACTGGCAGATAAAAACCTTTACGAAGCTAAGCGTTTAGGCAGAAATCAACTCGTGGTTTCTACGACTGACTAACCCTAAACAGAATGCGCCACTGCAGCGCACAAATCAGTTCGGCGTAATGCTCTTCCTGCGAGACTCACGCTCTATTCGTCACTTTTGAATCCCACTCCGCGTGGGCGGTCACAGTGAGCTTAAATGGTTAATGAGCTTGCTCGGCATCTGCGATAACTCCACCACATAATCTACTGCACGGCACTTTATTGCTTCTCGTGGCATGCCAAATACCACACAACTTTGTTCATCTTGGGCAAATGTAGTGACTCCTTTTTGGTGTAGCGCCACCATGCCTTCGGCGCCATCTTTGCCCATACCGGTTAAAATCATCGCGCTGATATTGGGCGCGGCACATTGGGCCAAGGCCGTAAACATCACATCGACCGAAGGTCTGTGGCCACTGACCTTTTCATCTTGGGTTAATTTGACTTTATAACTGCCACCCACTTTGATGATCTCAAGGTGATGATCCCCTGGTGCAACATAGGCATAACTGGGTAAGAGTCGTTCCCCATGCTCGGCTTCTTTGACAGTGATCCGTGACTGTCGGTTTAAACGTTCAGCAAAAGTGCGGGTAAACCCCGCGGGCATATGTTGGGTGATCACTATCGGCGGCATAGCCGCGGGTAAATGTTGTAATACATAAAGAATGGCTTCAGTACCGCCAGTAGATGCGCCTATCGCGACTAAATGCTGTGTCAGGGTTGTATTGGCCAATACTGGCCGCTTACTTGAAACTGGGCGTACTGGCTCAACAAATTTCTGCGGCTTGATGATTTTGGCTTTCGCGGCAGATTTGATCTTATCTAAAATCAAATCCTGATAATCATGGATACCTTGGGGCGAGTCTAATTTCGGTTTAGGGATAAAATCCACCGCACCTAAGGCCAAGGCATTAAAGGTTGCATCCGCGCCCTGCTCGGTTAACGATGAAATCATCACTACTGCAGTGGGTCTGGCTTTCATCAAGCGGTCTAAAAACGTTAAACCATCTACTTTGGGCATTTCAATGTCTAAGGTAATCACATCGGGGCGAAATTGATTCACCAGATCCTTGGCCTCGTAGGCATCGGCAGCGAGCCCAACCAGAGACAGTTCAGAGTCAGCCTCAATCATTTTACCGAGCAAGCTGCGCATCAGCGCAGAATCGTCAACAACTAACACTTTGATCGTCATAACTTAATCACCAAATAGTTCAACGTCGCCGCCCGAAGGTAAATTACGAACCCGTAAACGGTACTCACTTTCCCTGTCAAGAATTGTACTGTTATGCATGGATTTAATTTTGCGGACTTTCACTTTTCCCGAATGGGGGAAAAAATACACTTTGCGCGGATACACATCGAGTAAATCGGCAGCAACGATAGGGATATTTTCCAGATTGAGGTATTCAATCACAAACTCAGCATTACGCTCACCAATGTTGTGCACAGTAAAACTACGTAACATATTACCGCCCCCAAACACCTTAGCTTCGAGTGAATTACGCTGTGCGCCAAGCTTGAGCAAGTCGTTGATTAACAACTCCATGGCATACACGCCGTAACGGGCTGAATCGGCGAGCACCCCAGTACAATTACTATTGTCACTTGGCAATAAAAAGTGATTCATTCCGCCAATTTTGAGCTTAGGATCATACAAGCACACTGAGACGCAAGAGCCTAACACTGTCACTATCATGGTATCTTCACGGGTCGCAAAATACTCGCCGGGTAATATTTTTACCGCATCGCAACCAAAATGATGATCGTGATAGCGATTCGGCTCTGCAATAGCATATTCGATATTAGGTTTTAGCACTCATGAGCCCCTTCACTGGCCGATAGGTTGTTTGACCAACGGCAGTGATGATTTGCGGGAACATATTAAAATTTTCCGAATGTCCCGCAATATAAAGTCCATCCTCGCTAAGGGAGTTCATCATGTGTTTTAATATGACTTCCTGCGTTTCTTTATCGAAATAAATCATTACATTACGGCAAAAAATTACATCCATTGGCGTTTTTAGCGGCCAAAAAGAATCGAGTAAATTGATGCGGGTAAACTTGAGCATCTGCTTTAATTCGGGCACCACGCGCACATTACCCAACTGTGAACCGCGTCCGCGGTGAAAAAACCGTTTCTTACGGATATCGCTGACAGTATCGATACGATCTAAGGGATAAATGCCCATTTCAGCCTTTTTAAGCACGCCGCTGTCGATATCGGAAGCAATGATCTCGATAGGCGTTTTAAAACTGTTGAAATGTTCAGCGACGACAATCGCAATCGAGTAAGGTTCTTCCCCTGTGCTACTGGCCGCACACCAGATCCTGCGGGTATCTGGGTTATCGATTAAATACTGTTTTAACACCTCAAAGTGATGCGGCTCCCGAAAAAATGCTGTTTGATTAGTGGTTAACGCATTGATAAATTCTTGGTGTTCGTTTTCATGGCTTAGCAGATACTCAAAATAAGCCGAAAAACCGGCTAATTTCAATGTTCTGATCCGCCGCACTAAACGGCTATACACCATAGCATCCTTGCTATCGGCGAGTTTGATCCCCGCTAAGCGGTACAGCGTCGTCCTCGCGGTATTAAAGTGCACCGAGGTATAGGCAAACTCTCGTTCCAATGGTTTGTTTTCACTCAATTAAAATTCTTCCCATTCATCTTGATCTTGCTTAATGGGCTTCATCGCATTGGTTTTAGGTTTCTCTGTCACTCTGGCTCTTGCCATAGGTTGAAGCTGCTGTTTGATGGGTTTCATCGCCTTCGCTTTGGGCGCCGCTAATCTCGCGTTGCTGCGTCTTGGGGCTTCATCTTCGTCGTCCACGCGAAAACTGGCGACACTGTCTGAGAGTTGCTGCGCTTGGGATTGCATGCTTTCCGCTGCGGCGGCCGCTTCTTCAACCAATGCCGCATTTTGTTGCGTCATTTCATCCATTTGCACTACGGCTTTGCTGATCTCATCGATACCGATGGCCTGCTCATTAGAGGCTGAGGCAATTTCCGCCATGATGTCGTTCACCCGTTTAATGGCGATGACGATTTCCTTCATGGTATCGCCGGACTTACCGACAAGGCTGTTGCCACTCTCGATTTTAGACACAGAATCCGAGATCAGTGCCTTGATATCTTTAGCGGCATTGGCCGAACGTTGGGCTAAGCTGCGCACTTCTGACGCGACCACCGCAAAGCCGCGGCCTTGTTCGCCCGCCCGCGCCGCTTCAACCGCAGCATTGAGCGCTAAGATATTGGTCTGGAAAGCAATGCCATCGATAACACCAATAATGTCGGCAATCTTACGCGCCGATTCATTAATCGATGCCATGGTCTGGACAACTTGCTGAATAAGCTCACCGCCATCCACAGCGACTTCAGCCGCTTTAGAGGCTAAGGCATTGGCTTGACTGGCGTTATCCGCATTGAGTTTCACTGTACCAGTGAGTTCCTCCATGCTGGCCGAAGTTTGCTCTAGGCTCGAAGCTTGCTCTTCGGTGCGGCTGGATAAATCAGCATTACCTTGGGCTATTTCTGCCGAAGCGGTATTGATGGTATCCGCGGCTCGTTGAATATCTTGGATCATGAAGGATAACTTTTCAGCAGTTTGATTTGAGTAATTTTTCAAATCATCAAAGGTGCCTTCATAGTCGTTATAAATACGAGTGGTCAAATCACCATCCGCAAGCGCCATCAGCACCCGAGCCACATCTTGCAATCCACGTTCCGAGGTTTCAATTAACGARTTTAAATTGTTCGCCAGCATTAAAAAGAAACCTTGCTTGCCATCTGTTTCCGCCCTTTGGGAGAAATCACCCGCCGCTGCGGCTGTGACTATGCGGGAAATTTCCTGCTCGGTTTGGACTTCAATGGTGCGGTCGAGCCATTCAACTACAGTGCCTAAGCGCTCACCTTCTTTAGACACTATGGGGCTGGCCGTTAAGCGAAAATGGCAACTCGCGACCTTAATAAGCGATTCATATTTACGGTCTAATTTATCGAGTAAACTTGCTTGGTGAGCAGGATTGCGGTGGAAGATATCCATCGAGCTGCCGAGGATCTTATCTACGGAAAAATGCGGTAAGGCTTGTCTGATCTCACTTTCAGAATGGCGCAACATAGTTTCGACCGAGCGATTCATATAAATGATCGTACGGTTAGCATCGGCTATCATGACGTTGGTACTGGTATTATTGAGCGCTTCGAGGATGCGCTGGGTTGCTCGCTCGGCTTCGATACTTTCGGTGCGATCTATCCACTCAACACCTGTACCTAAATGTTTATTTTCAGCGGTGATAATCGGTGTCAGAATCAACCTAAAGGTACGTTTGCCTATGGTGATTTGCGCGGTATGGGATTGGGTTAGACGCTCTAATAAATTACGCTGATGTGCAGGATTTTTATGGAAAATGTCGATATTACTGCCGATCAGTTTGGCAACCGAGAACTGAGGTAACTCTTTACGAATATCGTCCTCTGCCTCTTGCAGTAAACGGACGACGGCTTTATTCGCATAAATAATATTGCGCTGACTGTCAGCGATCATAAAGCTGTTGCCACTGTTATCAAGTAGCTGAAAATAGCGCTGACGCTCTTCATCCCTTTGCTCACGCGCCTCATCATTGCCAAAAAATTTGAAGATACTCATTATTGTTACTCCTGATCAGTCAGACTATTTGCATCAATTAGACCCAGCTCATCACTGCTGATCAGAGCCTGAATATTTACTAAAATGATCATCTTATCCTCGACCGTGGCTAAGCCTTTGAGGTAGCGGCTATCGAACGCCACCCCAAATTCTGGGGCAGGTAAAATTTCCTCCGCCGACAGCTTAATCACATCGGAGACGGCATCGACCACTATGCCAACAATACGTTCAAACACGTTGAGCATAATAACGATAGTGAACTCGTTATAAGTGGCTGTTCCAACAGCAAATTTCATCCGCAAATCCACTATGGGCACTATGTCACCGCGTAGATTAATCACGCCTTTTATAAAGCTAGGGGCGTTGGCGATTTTAGTGACCGACTCATAGCCGCGGATTTCTTTGACGGACATAATATCGAGGGCATAGTGCTCTTCGCCTAACATAAAGCTTAAAAACTCCACCTCATCATGGGCGTTGTATTCCACTTTGGCGGTCATAGTTGATCGACTCTCCATGGCTATTTCCTTAATTTTTAATGTGCAGAGCGAGTGATTCGACATCGAGAATCAACGCGACGCTGCCATCGCCCATGATGGTGGCGCCGGAAACACCGGGGATCCTACGATAATGTTTTTCAAGACTTTTAATCACCACTTGCTGCTGGCCAACTAAGGCATCAACGCACAGGCCAAAGCGCTTGTGGTTGCTTTCGAGCAATACGACTATGCCCTCTTCTGGGCAGCGGGCATTGGGCTCAATTTCCATCAGCTGATAAAGATTGAGCAGAGGTAAGTACTCTTCACGTACTTTTAAGAGTCTTTCTTTGGCGAGAAATTTAAGTTGTTCCGTTTGCGGCTGAATAGATTCTATGATGTGCACTAAGGGCAGAATGTAGATCTGATTTCCCACAGAAACCGTCATACCATCGACAATGGCGAGCGTGAGTGGCAACTGGATTTCAAAGGTTGAGCCTTGGCCCTCAGTGGACTCAATATCAATGCGTCCGCCTAAGGCTTCAATATTACGGCGCACCACATCCATACCAACACCACGGCCTGACACATCAGTGACTTCCTCCGCAGTTGAAAATCCTGCGGCAAAAATCAATTGCCAAATTTGCTTGTCGCTACTGTTATCAGCCACTTGCAAACCATTTTCCCGCGCCTTTTGAATAATGCGTTCACGATTTAAGCCTGCGCCGTTATCGTGCACAGCGATAACGATATTGCCGCCCCTTTGACTGGCTTTAAGGGATAACACACCTACTTCGGATTTACCCGCTGCGAGCCGTTTTTCAGGTTTTTCGATACCGTGATCTAAACTATTGCGCACTAAGTGAGTCAGCGGATCGACGAGCTTTTCAATCATGCCCTTGTCTATTTCTGTGTTGCCACCTTCAATCACGAGATTGACGTTTTTACCCAGTTGCTCAGAAAGATCCCTCACCAAGCGGTTGAAACGGTTAAACACAAAAGATACCGGCAGCATACGCACCGACATCACAGCTTCTTGCATCTCACGGGTATTACGTTCCAATTCATTGAGTGCGGTCTTGAGTCGCTCACCTAAATCGCCCGTCATCTCGTTACCAATGAGGGTCAACATGGACTGAGTGATCACCAGCTCGCCCGCGAGATTAACCAAAGTATCTATCTTAGAGGTTTCGACCCTTAAGGTGGCATCCTGAGCCGACGCGGCTGATTTTTTAGTCGCTGTTTTCACTTCTGCGGTATTGGGCTTTGGGGCAACAGATGAGTTTGATGTTGCGTTTGAACTCAGTATTGCTGGCGAGCTTGCTTTCACAGAAGGACTCGTAGGCACGGTTGAAATGGGTGCGGTGGACTCAGTCGCTTTGGCTTTAAATAAGGTGTTTTTGGATTGGCTACTTCCAGTTTCCTTGGCTTGATGTGCTCGAGTGGTCGCTGGCTTATAAACCTTCTGCACTAGCGGTTTTGAACTTAATAACTCGATTTCATTAGCGAAGGATTCTGGCGTTAATGCTTCAAAAAAACCAAAGCCTAACTCATCATCGTCAATTGTCACATCACACAGCTCAGCAATACACTCTTTATTATTTGCCACACTGTCAGCGCTGATGTCTTCCGCTTGATAAGCCTCATCAAAAAATCCAAAGTCTTCACCTTCGATGGCAATATCACGTGCCATTTCATCTTCAAAAAATCCAAAACCCAGATCTTCTGCCTCCACTGGTGCGGTCAGTGTTGCATTTATGATGGGAGTGCTAGCGGCGTCGGTACCATTACGTATCGCAACTGATGAACTAAAAGGCTCACCATTTAACGCTGCAACCAACTGGCTTTTACTGTATTCGACCTCCTGCCAATCAATCTGCTCTTCTTCGCGGTACAAGCTCAAGATATGGGATAACGTGTCCACAGTACTCAGTAGTAAATCGATAATGGATGACGTTAATTGGAAGTTACCCTTACGCGTTTTATCCAGCAGGTTTTCCATCACATGGGTGACACTGGTTAATGCAGTAAAACCAAAAATACCACTGCCGCCTTTTATAGAATGTGCAGCACGGAAAATGGTGTTCAGTTCTTCAGGATCGGGAGAAGCAAGGTCCAATGCCAATAGCAATTGTTCCATATTTTCAAGATGTTCATGACTTTCTTCAAAAAAGACCTGATGGAACTCGGCCATATTGATGGACATAGCGCACCCCGTTGCAGTTAACCCAGCACTTTAGCCGTAATAGCCAACAACTTTTGAGGATCAAAGGGTTTTACCATCCATCCCGTCGCACCCGCGGCTTTCCCTTGGGCTTTCATATCATCGCCCGCTTCCGTGGTGAGCATAATGATCGGCGTACGCATAAATGCCGACATAGCACGTAAGGATTTAATTAAGGTCAGCCCATCCATTCGAGGCATGTTTTGGTCTGTCAGAATGAAGTCAAATCTCTGCCCATTACAGATATCGAGGGCTTCTCGACCATCTTTGGCCAGTACCACTTGATAATTAGCTGATTTAAGGGTCGCTTCGACCATTTGTCGAATCGCTGCGGAATCATCAACAATTAATATTCTTTTACTCATGCGCTATTCCATTATGACTTTAGTTATATTCCCTGGCGGTACTAATTCGTATGTCTTAGATAATGTTTTCACCAGCGATAGACCGCGCCCAGACAACTGAGGAATGTCCGCCATCAAATTTTCATCACCCTCAAAGCCTTTGCCACTGTCAGCCACGCTAATATGTAATTCATCCTGCGATGAACGCCAGATGATGCTCACTTTTACCCAATCATTTTCCGTGAGCCTATCTGCAAAACTGTCCCTAATACTATGGTACAGTTCGAAGCCTTCTGGATCATTTTTTAGTCGAGAATCTAATTTTAGTACACCATGATCAATAGCGTTGCTAAATAACTCTGCGACAACAGTAAAAACCCGTTGACAGAAATTGGTCGCAAATCCCAATATACTGAGAAACTGATTCAATGAACTTAAATAATCAGCGCTGAGTAACATAGGCCCTGCAATACTGACATCCCAGCAGAACTCACCATCCATAATGGCTTTAATACGACTAACATCACGATCTTGATGCCAAGTGTTTAATCGTTCAAAATCTAAGGTACAAATAGTGATGTCATCAGCAATATTTTCAGCAGAACAGTACTCATGCATATTGTTCTCTAAATATTTGACTAGACCACCTGACAAATGAATAAATAGATCTTTTAATTTATCAATGCCAAATGGATTGCCATCATGGGTATATTGCTCTATTAAACCATCACTAAAAAGGCAAGCATGCCCATGGGATGGTAAATCAACCGTAACAATATCCGCTATAAAATTATGCGGAGGTAAAATACCAAGGGCCATATTTGTCGATTTAAATTTATCGATGGATTGATTACTGACTGAACGAGAATGGTCAGTTTCTTTAATATTGTGGTTTGTTAAACAGTCAACTCCACCAGTTTTAATATATACGGGGGGCATACCACCATTCCAAATGTGTAATTTATTACGATTAAAATCGGCTTCTAAAATAATACAGGCAACAAATCTGTCTTCAGGGTTTTCTCGGTGGAGCTTAGCATTCAGTTCATAAATAAAAGTAACTAAAGAAAATCCCTTTGAAACCATGGCCCTAAATGTACTGGCAACACGCATGATGGGCATGGCGGCACTCAGGCCATGACCCGTTGAATCGGCGAGAATTAAGAAGAAATTGCCATTAGGCGCTATGCCATTGAGGATAATATCACCGCTAAAATTAGCACTGGCTTGGCAGTAAGTATGTACAAAATCAAAGTCAGTATTATCAATATTGACTAAGTGCTCAAATAAATGCCGGGCCATGTGTTCTTCTCTGGCCTTTTCATAAAGCATTTTTTCAAGTTCAATTCTTTGATGCTCTACTTTATGCTGAAGTTGCACCCGGGTAAGTAAACATTCAACCTTATACCAAAATATTTCAACATTTATCGGTTTAACAACAAAATCCAAAACCCCCATTCTAAAACAGGCTAACACGGATTGATTTTCTTTTGTCTCGCTCATGACTATAACAGGTGTTTCTTTTTTATCCTTATTTAACTTGTCCAGTAACGCCAGTGCGGTACCATCCTTTAACCAATAGTTAATCAAAATTAAATCAACCGTATTTTGCGTTATTTCAAATAAACCTTCTTCTAGATCACTACAAACAATGACGTTGTACCCTTTGCTATGAATAAAATCACTGATCCTTTGACTCGCAATAGCGTCATCATCGATAACTAAAATAAAATGTTCCGGCTGAGTAAGCGATACCATAATGAGTGTTACTCTATGATGTAGATTTTCTGCATATTGGCAATACTAAGGATTTCATTCGCCTGACCATGTGCACCTTTTACAGACGTAGAAATATGTAACTCCAGCGCCTTACGATGCAGCAGTACCATCATGCCTAAAGCAGAACTATCGAGGTAAAGCACTCGACTAAAATCTAAAATAATATGGTTAACCTCTGGAAGCGTTAAAATATCTTGATAATCACTGGTGAATTTCTTGTGGTAATAAAAGTCAAAGCGCTCTGGCAATGAAATAACTTTAATATTTGACATTTTGTTATCCCTAATTAAAAGAGTTCAATTTCACCACAGGTAATTTGATCCCTTGAAACGGGATTATGAGTCTCCTGACGTCGGCGACTCATTTGTATTGTGATGTCATCCCCCTTAATGCCAAACTCCTGTTGTGACATAGTGGTGACACGATTGAGCGATTCTTTTAAATGGTTTAGGGACTGATTTGTGTAAATCAGGCTTTGGGAAGTAATATCACTGAACTGCAATCCCCGAATAGTATCCGAGATGGCTTGTTCTAGTTCATGTGCCGATGAATCGATACGTTCAATCACTTGAGAATCCTTCTCTGCTTTAACGATAATCTGCCTTAGTGCAGTATCTATATCCTTTTTGGCATCAATAATATAAGTCATATCTTGGGCGGCGACTTTACTCACGTGTACGGTTAATTGCTCAATCTGAATTTGAATTGATTTAAGCTGTTTTTGTATGCTTTCACTAAAACCTGCGCTACGAGTGGATAAAGCGCGCACTTCATCTGCCACAACGGCAAAGCCTCTACCCGCATCACCCGCCCGCGCCGCTTCAATTGCCGCATTTAAAGCGAGCAAATTAGTCTGGGACGAGATTTGATCTATGTCTTGCAAGGCTTTCATTGCTTGAGGCATAGACTCGTAGATGAGATTCACTTTTTCCAACAACTCCATAGTTGATGCCGACATTTCTATGGTGGATTGAATAAAGCGCTCTAACGTCATTGAGGTATTGTTGGCAAATTGCTTCATTTGATCTGAATGGAATAACTCAGCATCATCAGTGCTCTTAACGAGATCTGAAATAAATCCTGTCTGCTCCGTCATTAACCGCCCTAAACCATCGAATGACTCACCGAGCAAATTGACTGCGTCACCTTGCACCGCTAGCACACTATCAATGTTAGCCTCGCAGCCGTTAAGTGTCGTGATTGACTCTTGATACAGATTGATATGGGCTTGCCAATCCGCGGCAAGTTGGTTGTTGAAGGACTTATCATCATGCTGTTGAACTGATTGCATTTGCTTGTGCTGATAAAATTGCCACAGCAACATAATCAACACGGAAATAATCGGCCCCATAGCCCAGAATGTCATTAAGCTAAGCAGATATCCAATGCCTGCCGCACTCACTGCAACGACCCCATCCTTGTATGTCATATCTATTTCACAATAATTGTACAGTGATTAAAAAGTAGTTTCATATTGGGTGATTTTCAAACACGAAAGTGAAATTATTCACATTGTTACGTGTCGCAATGCGGAAAATGCAGTTATCGCGATAGAAATCCCCAGCATTGAGCGCTAATTCTCAGTAAATTGCCGTAAATTCATGATTTGCTAATAAACTTGTCTTAATGGAACCCGAAACTTAACTGTGCAGTCCTCATACCCTAGGTTACACTGGAAGCGTCATGAATTGGGATGGGATCGCTTATGAGTCAACGTACATTAAACTCCTTATTTAAACCGACTTCCGTTGCCATTATCGGCGCTTCGAATACCGAAAAACGCGCGGGTAATGTGCTGATGAAAAACCTACTATCGAGTGGTTTTTCGGGGCCTATCATGCCAGTCACCCCTAAGTATCGGGCAGTGATGGGCGTGCTCGCCTATCCCAATATTGAAGCCTTACCCATCAAACCCGATTTAGCGGTTATTTGTACCCGCGCTTGCCGTGTGCCCGCCATCGTTGAAACCCTTGCGCAATTTGGCTGTAAGGTGGCCATTATTATGGCAGCGGGAATGGCACAGGAATCTAACGAAGATGGCGTGAGCCTGCTCGACCTTGCCATGCAAAATGCTAAGCGTTACGGGATGCGCATTCTGGGGCCAAATAGCTTAGGAATGCTATTACCCCCATTGGGATTAAACGCCAGCTTAGCCCACGCCAGCGCCCTACCGGGCAAAATAGCCTTTGTGTCTCAATCGGCAGCTATTTGTACAACGGTACTCGATTGGGCTAATAACAAAGGTATTGGCTTTTCCTCCTTTATCTCCCTCGGTGATGCCACCGACATTAACTTTGACGAACTGCTCGATTACCTTGGCCGCGATAGCCGCACCAGCGCCATCATGCTTTATATCGACTCGGTGAATGAGAAGCGCCATTTCCTCTCGGCTGCTCGAGCCGCTTCACGCAATAAGCCAATTCTAGTGATTAAATCGGGCCGCAGCGCCGAAGGTGCCCGCGCCGCAAAATTGCATACGGGCGGTGTTGGCGGTAACGATGCAGTGTATGAAGCGGCGTTTCGCCGTGCAGGTATGTTGCGGGTTAACGATTTAATTGAACTGTTTGCCGCGGTTGAAAGTTTAGCGCATTCCAATCCGCTGCAAGGTGAGCGCTTAGGGATTATCAGTAATGGTGGCGGTCCTGCCGTATTAGCTGTGGATGAACTCATTATGCGCGGCGGTAAACTGGCGGAGTTATCAGAAGATACCATAGCAAAATTAGAAGCTGTGTTACCGAATACTTGGTCAAGGCAAAATCCCATCGATATTATTGGTGATGCGAACGCGTCACGATATGCTAAAGCCTTGACTATCTTGATGGATTCCAATGAACTTGACGCTATTTTGGTCTTGCACTCCCCTTCAGCACTCGGTGAAAGTGTTGAGATTGCTGATACTTTGGTGAGTGTGATCCACGCGCATCCCAAAAAGAATCGTCTCAATATTTTGACGAACTGGAGCGGTGAAGACTCGGCTTATCAGGCACGAAAACGCTTCACTAAGGGCGGTATATCTACCTACCGTACACCCGAAGGTGCTGTGGGTGCCTTTATGCACATGGTTGAATACCGTCGTAACCAAAAACTGCTGCAAGAAGTGCCGCAATCGATCCCCGATAATATTCCGACAGATAGCCTCACGGCGCGCAAATTACTGCAAGCGGCTCAAGCTAAAGGAAAATCGGTACTGGAAACCCATGAGGCCAGCCCTATTTTGCGTGCTTATGGACTTAACACCATAGACACTTGGTTTGTGAAAGATGCCGATGAAGCGGTGGCCATTGCGAATGAAGCGGGCTATCCCTTAGCGTTAAAAGTGCAATCCCCTAACATCTTGCATAAGTCCGATGTGCACGGAGTGATGCTCAATTTAACCTCGGCTGAAGATATCCGCCACGCCGCGAATGCGATTACCCAGAGGGTGCATCAAGCCAATCCCGAAGCGATCATTGAAGGCATGATAGTGCAGAAAATGGCGTTGACCGCTGGCGCACAGGAAATCCGCGTGGCCGTGATAAGCGATCCCGTCTTTGGTCCGGCGATTTGCCTTGGCGAAGGTGGCTCAGAATGGGACCCCACCAATGATGCTGCCGTTGCCCTGCCACCCCTGAATATGGCACTGGCGCGTTATATGGTGATCCAAGCGTTAAAGACCCATAAGTTAAAGGACAGACATTTACCACTGGGTCTAGACATGAATGCCCTGTGCGTTATGTTAACGCAAATATCCCATATTATTATCGATTGCCCTGAAATCGCCTCGTTAGATTTAAACCCAGTACTGGCCGCGGGTGAAAACATCACTCTGCTCGATGTGAATATCCGTTTGCATGATGCCAATGCCGACAGTTCATCGCGGATGGCCATCATGCCCTATCCGAAGGAATTAGAAGAATTCGCCGAGCTTAAAAATGGCCTTAAGGTAATGCTAAGGCCGATTTTGCCCGAAGATGAACCTAAACATTTGGCCTTCGATAATTCGTTATCCGATGAAGACAGATACAAACGTTATTTTGGGGTGCGATCGAAAATGACCCATGAAGAAATGGCGGTATTAACTCAAATCGATTACGCCCGTGAAATGGCCTTTATCGCCACGGCTAAGGGACCCGATGGCGATGACATCACTTTAGGTGCCGTGCGTGCATCTATTGACCCTGATAATACCGAGGCCGAGTTTGCCATGGCGGTGCGTGGCGATCATCAAGGTATAGGGTTAGGCAAATTGTTACTCGAAAAATTGATCAAATATTATCAGGCCAACGACACGCCCGTGCTCACCGGCTTTACCATGTTTGAGAATCGCAATATGGCCAGTCTTGCCAAAAGTCTCGGTTTTAAAGTGACCTTCGATATGGAGGAACATTTGATCAAAATGCACATGGATTTAAAACCGCCCAGTGATCAATAGCACCTACCCAGACGAACAAAAACGCCGCAAATCATTGCGGCGTTTTGTTATCCTAAGTAAATGATTATTTAATGAAATAGCGACCGAGCTAATACTTAACGCCTTGAAACATCGACACTCGTACCCACATTCTCAGCCTCTAACACAGTTACGGCCTTCGGACTTAGCTTGGTACAGTGCTTTATCGGCGCGACTAAACAGCGTTTCAGCATCATCCCCCTGTTGCAATGAGGCCATCCCAATCGAGACAGTAATCGCGCCAAGGGAAAGTTTTTTGTCTTTCCCTACCGTTAAGCGCCGCTCAGAAATACGTTCACGCAGATTTTCAGCCACTTGCAATGCGTCGTGAAAATGGGTGTTAGGTAGCACCACCACAAATTCTTCGCCGCCATAACGCGCAACAAAGTCATCCCCACGCACACATTGCTTTAAGGCTAATGCGACATAGGCCAATACTTTATCACCCGTTAAATGACCATAGGTGTCGTTAAAGGCTTTAAAATTATCGATATCAATCAGTAAGAGACTACAGCGGGTCTGGTGATTTTGTGAACGGTAGATTTGATCCTGAATACTCAATTCATAGGCGCGGCGATTATGCAGAGACGTTAATTGGTCTGTCATAGCCGCGAGGCTAAGATTTTCCATTTCAGATTTAAGATTTTGTACTTCTTGACCCATGGTACACAGACTTTGCTCCATCTCACGGTTGTTGATAAGTAGCATCTGCATCTCATCGACCACACCATCAACCAGCTCGTTCAAGGTATTGATATCGGGATTAGTCTGTAATCGCAAACCAAACTCGGCTAATGAGCCAGAAAATGCCGCGGTTCCTTGACTCAACTGGCTGATTTTATTCAGCAGGCTATTGATCAATATTTGTGTTTCAATCTGAACATTTTCAATCACTTCTGGTGACTGTTCTTGGATAAAGGTTTTATAAAGACTGGTATTAACTTCCTTGGTAAAAGAGACAGAATTCGCCAAAAAACCATCAATCGCGCGATTTAAATCGAGATTTGTACCTGCAAAATATTCATACCAAACAGTGTAATTTTCAGGAGTAACAGGAATATCGAGGGCAGACATTTGCGGCACGGCCAAACGCAAAATTTGCGCGGCAGAATCAAGTTCTTTATTTTCTGCAGTAGAAGACATAAATCGCGAACCATAGATTTGTTATGTTTTTGTATATATTAAGTTAACTCAACTGATTCAATTTGGATATGGGAGAAATCAATTATGATGACAGGGAGCAAAAGAAAAGAGGATGTTGCCATCCTCTTCCTCATCATGGTGTCGAACCAACTAGAACGAGCAAAACCTCGCGACAATTAAGTCCACAATTAACCGCGGCAGCGAGCAAAGATATCTAATTCAGGCTGATATACCTCAGTTTTGATATTCATTAGTCCCAATAGACTATCGAATAAATTGTCATGGGAGAAACCACCTTTCGCCGCATGCTCAGCCAAACAGTCCATATCCAAGTGATTATCTTGGCTAAAATCTTTTGACACCCAAGCAAGCATAGGAATGCTCGTCTGCTCAATCGGTGCAATACTGTAAGGCGCACCATGTAAATACATGCCTTTTTCGCCTAAAGACTCGCCATGATCGCTCAGATACAACATGGCTGGATCAAATTTATCTTGTTGGTTTTCTAACTTTTTAACCACTTCGCTAATAATATAGTCAGTGTACAAAATACTATTGTCATAGGTATTCATCAGCTCATCTTCACTGCAGTTTTGTATATCACTGCGCTGACAATCCGGTGTGAACTTACGGTGTTCTGCTGGATAACGTAAGAAATAAGTCGGGCCATGACTACCAATAACATGCAATACAATCACAGTATCTTTGCGTTCTGCGTTGGCTAAGGCTTCATCTAATTTGTTCAGTAACACTTGATCGAAACAATATTGGCCAGTGCACAACTTAGGATCACTGTTCAAATCAATGGTTATGTTTTCAACTTGGTCACACACCCCTTTACAGCCAGAATCATTATCAAACCACTGCACTTTAATACCACCATGGTCCAACACATCAACGGCGGTGTCTTGAGCATAGGCACGGCGTGAATCGTAATCTTCCCGTCCCATGCGAGAAAACATGCAAGGCAAAGATACCGCCGTTGCCGTGCCACATGAATGGGTATCTTTAAAGACTATTAATCCTTGGTCTTGGGTATGGGCGTTGGTTGGCTTGTCGTAGCCATAATACTGATAACTCATTGAACGCGCGGTTTCCCCCACGACGAGGACTAATAAATTCGGTTTACCATTTGAGTTGGCACTGACATTTTTTGCATCGAGGCCAAGTTGCTGATATTCCATTGGCGTTTGCAAGTACTGCACATTGATGTACTTAGACACAGCACCGATAAAATATGTCGGCACAATATAACGTTTTAGCTCGTCGTTGTTACGGCCAAAGGCCGCGTAATCTTGAAAATAGAAGAAAGCAATAATGCCCAGTCCCGCCAACATCGCCAGCATAAAAAGCACTTTATGCAGTAGTTCTTTTAGGAAAGGTTTGTACTGAATATCCGCTTTATAGATAAGGTACGCGGGTAAAATCCCAGTCAGTAACATATTCATTATCGAAGCAAAATTCACATACATGAACGCTTCGGCATGATTGGTTTGAAAAGTGTTTTCTATCATGCCGTAATCGAAGACGACATTGTATTGGTAGGCTGCGAAGAACACACTCGATGATAACAAGGTGAGTAAGATGAAAAACGGTTTAACGAGATACTTCACCGTAAATAAGGAAAATATAAAACTGAGTGCAAAGGTTAAAAACAACGGCACAGTAGCGATGAAGATAGGATCGACATCAGGTTGTTTTTCAATGCCTTTCTTAATGATGCCAAACAATGGGATATTGAAAATACAGACGTAAAATAACGCTGTGATAAAAGTGAATCGATTCACCGATAGAGTCTTAAATCTTGCTAACACTGATAGCTCTCACTCAAATTAGTTGTTTGTCGAGAATAACTTAGTATTCTTAAGGTAGTCTTAGCCCTTTGACAGTGAAATTTTTTCGCAATAGTAGCAAGCTCTCGGCAATGGCTCAAATTATCTGTGGGTATTGTTAACATTAAATAATAAACTTAAAAAAACGGCCGAACCTCAATAAGTTCGACCGTTTTCTGCTCCCCAACCTATTAGGGTCTTTCTCGGTTTTACCAGTGAAGAGTTAACAATTCATGCTAACCCAGCGGTAATTATCTTAATTGCTGTAATAAGTAGGCAAACGCCATTGAATTAAGTTCCGCGGCTTGATTATTATCTGCAGCGCCGGCGTGGCCACCTTCAATATTTTCGTAGTACAAGACATCAATTCCCATGTCTTTCATCTTAGCAACCATCTTACGGGCGTGACCTGGGTGAACCCTGTCATCACGGGTCGATGTGGTGAAAAAGACCTTTGGATAATGCACGTCTTTATGCAGATTATGGTATGGAGAGTACGTTTTAATGTAAGCCCATTCCTCAGGAATATCCGGATTACCGTATTCGCCCATCCAGCTGGCACCGGCGAGTAACTTATTGAATCTAAACATGTCAAGTAAAGGCACTTGGCACACGACAGCGTTGTACAGATCCGGTCTGCGGGTAAATGCCGCCCCCATTAACAGGCCACCGTTGCTGCCACCTTGGATGCCTAAATGTTTACTTGATGTGATTTTACGGGCAATCAAATCTTCCGCTATTGCCTCGAAATCCTCATAGGCTTTATGTCGATTTTGCTTTAACGCCGCTTGATGCCAAGCTGGGCCATATTCGCCACCGCCACGAATGTTAGATAACACATATACGCCGCCCTGCTCTAACCAATTCTTACCAATAGTGGCCGAATAGGATGGATGCAGTGAGACTTCAAACCCACCATAGCCATAAAGTAGCGTAGGATTAGTGCCATCTAACTTAAGATCCTTAGCCATCACCACAAAGTAGGGTACTTTAGTGCCATCTTTAGACGTCGCAAAGTATTGCTCAGTTTTAAACTTATCCGCAGCAAACTGTTGCGGCATACCTTTAATTTTCTTCGGATTTAAGGTTTTTGCATTAACCGTATAGAGGCTTGAAGGCTCAAGAAAACTGGTGTAATTCACGAAAAAATCATCACTGTCTTGCTCAACGTCCATTACCGTCAGGGCGCCATTCGCTTCGAATGGGACTTGGGTGCTTTGCCAAGCGCCCTTTTCGTCTTGCTCATACCGTACTAATTTGCTTTTCACGTTATCGAGCCAATTAACGAAAATCGCACTCTTACTAAAACTAAGCTGCGCTATCGATGCGGTCTGAGTCGGGCTCACAAATAAACTGAATTTGGCTTTTTGGGCGATAAGATCCGCCACATCGGCATACACGACCGCGCCTTGCTTAAAGTTACCGTCTTTGTTGATTAAATCGCTCTTTAACTCAATAAATAACTTACCTTCAAAATAACCTTTAATCTCAGCATCTTGAGGTAATGGCAACCCTATGAGTTTGCCATCTTGATAGACATATTGGCTGGCGGTATAAAAAGTATGTGCCTCGGTGACTAAACTCAGCGGTGTTTTATCATCGAATAAAACCCAGCCTGATACAGCGACAGAGGTTTTGTCACCAGTGAAAATCGGTTTCGCTTGCTCGAGTGCTGTACCACGTTGCCAGAGTTTCACCTCCCGTGGATAACCTGAGTCAGTCATGCTTTGACCATCACCAAAATTAGTACCGACAAAGGCGTGGTCTTTATCTATCCAGCTCAGACTTGATTTGGCTTCTTTCAAAAAGAATGGCTTATCTTTGGTGGCAACAAAGGATTTAGTATTTAAATTAAATTCTCGCACTTCCACCGCATCGGCACCGCCGCGGGAAAGTGAGACAAAACAGCGCTCATTTTCGGGATACTGACAGCTAATATCCTTAAATACCCAATTGACGGATTCAGCTTTACCTAGGGCATCGATATCAAGCACGGTTTCCCATTTGGGATCGGGTTTAGCATATTCTTCCAAGGTAGTACGGCGGTAAATACCGCGCACATGGGTGTCATCCTTCCAAAAGTTGTATAACTTGTCGCCAATGTGGGTCGCGTAGGGAATGCGTTCTTTATCGTTCAGGATGGCGAGACTGTTCGCCACTAAGGTATCAAAACCTTTAAACGCTTTAATTTCAGCGGCAGATGCAGCATTTTGGGTTTTCACCCATTCCATCGGCTTTGCGCCTTCAACATCTTCTAACCAAATGTATTTATCTTCTTCTGCGTGAAGTTGACCGCTCATACCGAGCACTCCTGCAATGCACCAAGGCAGTAATTTATTATTCATTCTATTCCTTTTAAACAAAGTCCATCTTGAGATCTGCCCTTACATTACCTTAATTAATATCCAGTTCAACTATTAATCCAACAAGAATGTAACAAAAGGTAAGGTACTGTAATAGCAGATGATTAATCTAGAATGAATCGCGTTTTTAAAAATGTCATGCTATAAAAAAGCGTCCACGAGGGACGCTTTTTAGTGGATGAAATAGGGTAAATTAAAACTCGTTATTCATACGAGACAACAAATTGAGCAGTACGATTCGTTCCTCACTGCTCATTTTAGCGGTGAGATCTGTGGTGAGTTGTAGATGTAATGCATCATGTTCGAGGAACAAAGTTTGGCCTTTTTCGGTTAACTCCACCAGAATCGAACGACGATCGGTTTCATGGGGACGACGTACAACCCACTCAGCTTCTACCATTTTGTCGATTTGGACCGTTAGTGTGCCTGTTGTGACACCAATTTTATCCGCCAGTTCTTTCATCCTCATAGCGCCGTGCACGCCGAGTAACTCAATGGTGTGCACCTGCGATAGGCTAAAACCTTTGTCACGCACAATGGCGTGTTCCCAAGACGACAGCTTTTCATAAAATTCAATAATCACATGATTTAATGCATGATCTGTTGAATGTGCAGCCGTTGAATGAGCAGTCGTTGAATTCAGGTTTGATGAATGATGATGTTCAACAGTCATTTAGGCTTCCTTAGCCATACACTCGCGCTGACGGCAAGTATGGAGTTCAATAGTGATATGGGCCAATTCAGGAAATTGTGACAGTAACTGATTAAAATAACTGACATCTTTCGGTGAATGGGACACGATAGACACCATAATAGCATGGTGATCGGCACTCACTCGCCAAAGATGTAAATCGGCCACTTGATGATCCGGTACGGCCTCAAGGGTTTCCACAACTTTACGCTGTAATGACGCTTTAACACCACCGTCAAGTAAGATAGGACTCGTTTGCTGAATGAGTCCCCATGACCAACGGCTAATAATCACAGCACCCACGATACCCATAACCGGATCGAGCCAAGTCAGTCCCATGTATTTACCAAACAACAAGGCCGCAATGGCGAGCACTGACGTTAACGCATCGGCTAATACGTGAAAATAGGCGGCGCGTAGGTTGTGATCATGACCACCGTGTGCCTTCTGACTCTCATGCTCAGCAGCATGGTGCTCCTGTTTATGATGGCAATGGCTATGATTTTGATGACTTTCAACGTGTGCATGTGAGTCATCATGTGTATGTGAATCCACACCATGTGAATGAGCCGTATGGACGTGAACGTCATGGGAGTGTGCTTCGCAGCTGTGATGAGTATGCTCGTCTTCATGATCATCTTGATGTCCATGATCGTGACCATGAGCGTGCCCGTTATGATGCCCATGGTCGTGGGTATGGTGATCTTTGAGTAAAAATACACTCAGCACATTCACGCTCAAACCTATGACAGCCACAAATATAGCTTCGTTAAAATGGATTTGCTCAGGATTAATCAGTCGCATTCCCGATTCAATCAACATCACCAGTGCCACAAGTCCTAGCGCTATTGCGCTGGTATAACCGCCAAGCACACTCACTTTGCCAGTACCGAAAGCAAATGCAGGATCGTTAGCGTGTTTACGGGCATACGAATAGGCGAATAACGTGATCATAAAGGCCGCGGCATGGGTTCCCATGTGCCAACCGTCGGCGAGCAGTGCCATAGAACCGTAAATGGTTCCGGCAGCAATTTCAGCCACCATAGTGATCACGGTTAAATACAGTACATAGCGAGTGTTCTTCTCGCCATCGCGGTTCTGACTCGAAAACTCATGGGCGTGCTGCCACTGGGCGAGTGAGTGCCCTTGGCTGCTTCCCGTAGTAGCTTGATGCCCTGTCGCTTGCTCGGCTGTCATTGATTTCATTGTATGGCCCCTGTTCCATTTCTATCGCTATTAATGGTGAAAAACTCGTCGCTTGAATTATAGTTTGAAAATCAAAATATATGAAGATCAAATTAACTATTTATCAAGATATACTGTTTTCAAACTTTTAAACGTGTATTTGAATCCCCATAATGCATCTGCCCTCCTGCCATCAGTCGAGACACTGATATGTGAATTAAGATAGGCAGCTAGACTAGGCAAAGGATATCAGGCAAGGTTTAATGGATTAGCGCTTGATTTATGAGTAAAAACAGCTCACATAGCTGAGTTAGATTGGCTTTATTATAGCCTTATGCAGTTATAGACAGACACAGCTGTGGCTTTTCAGTGCAAGTTGAAATCCAAGTTTTAAGGTTTTTATCTAGGCTATTTCGTATATTTTTCGCATGATATGAGTCATAAAACAGCCACAGCAAAGAATTGAAATAGCTGCGAACTTAACAAAATAAGTCATTGGAAAGTGTAATCAACCCTTATTATTCAGATTGATAAAGATTATTTGAATAAAAAATCGATTTTTTATTGAATAATTTAACCCTTTTTTACCTCTGCTGCGTTTATAGGGAGCAGAACACAGACAAATTTATCGACATCAATTCAGTTCGATTAGGAGAAATAAAATGAAATTGAAGACCTTATTTAGCGTTAGCGCTGTTCCCCTTGCATTTGCACTATTGTCATTCAATGCCGTGGCGGTGAGCCCACCACATCCAACAGGGTTAAATGCGCCTATGATCAGTATTCAACGTTTCGATCCAAAAGATTACAGCGCGCAGGAAGCCACTAAGATGTTCCCTGCTCCGGCAGCAGGTATGGTGCAGCACATTTTGAGTTTACCTAAATTAGAAAACGAAGATGACTACATGGTCGAAATCCAAATTGGTCAGACTCAAATGGTTGATTGCAATAAGCATGGATTAAACGGGGAGTTGAAGGAACTGACAGTACAAGGTTGGGGTTATAACTACTATCAAGTGGATGAAATCGCTGAAGGCCCAAGCACTATGATGGCCTGTTTCGAATTGGCGAAGAAAGAAGCTTTTGTACGTATTCCAGCTGAGCTAAAAATGCGCTACGACAGTCGCTTGCCTAAGGTGTTTTATCTACCAGAAGGCGCTGAACTGCGTTTCAGAACTTGGAAAGTAGATTCAACCTATCAATATTCCAAGTAAATAGCCGAATTTAACTCTTGCGTCATCAATCAAATGCGCTTCGAGTCTTTGCTGATTGATAAAAGCAAAGACTCGAAGCGCATTAACTAGAATCGTTTAATTCTAACGACTTGCATAATTTCTATTTCAAAACCTGCCACAGTTTCTGTCTCTGGGTAATAGATGACATTGATCTTTTGTCCTTGCAGATTACGATACTTTTTGACCCGTCTAAATTTAAACGGCACGTCACAATCTTCAATCATAACAGTATGTTGTATCCACTCCGCTTTTTCCCTTTGCATATGCGAAACCACAGTCACACCTTCAGAGTGAACCAAATGTTCATGGGTGGCTAACATCTTTTTTACGGCCTTATTCATGTTCAACTCTTTTATCATCTAGTTGCGACAACAGTGACTCAACTTTCTGTTTAATTTCAGCATATCTCAATTTTTCACAGCGGCCGAAGCCACTTAACTTACGCACTTGAAAACGACTCACCAAAGGAACCGACATGCCAGCGAGGCAACGACAATAGGTATCGAGTGACAAAATCTCAATGCCTTTAGCCGTTAAATGATGTTTCAACTCACGCAAATCAGCCAATATCTGCTGATCTGTCGGCCAAGTTGGTTCCGTCGAATAGCGCAACTTAGCAAGATTGCCGCGGCAAACACTGCAATGACCGCAGACCGCTGGCGTCTCATTATCATTAAAATAACGGGATAAATTGTGGCTTAAGCACGTCTCAAGTTCAAAAAAGCGGACTAACTGCGCGATTCGCGCAATTTCTTTCTGCTCTTTATCGATAAAATAATGGTACAGCTCATCGATGAGTTCCGGACGCGCTAATGCGGCAACATCCACCCGATACACATCAGTAATTCGTTTAGTTTCTAATTCAATGAAATGATGTTCAGCTAAATATTCCAGCGCGGCTAACACGCGGCTGCGTTCATGGCCCGTCGCACTGTACAAGGCATCAAAATCTAACGCGCCCCATATTTTCTTCATCTGCGTATGATTAAAAATTTGCGTCAAAAACGCCTGCCGCTCTGGATTAAAGCGGCTCAGAATGACATGTTTATCCACTAAAAATTTGTAATTAACATCGGTGTAGTAAGCAAATAACGGCTTAACCACACCTAGAATCTCTAGCTGTACAAGTAACGTTTTTAACGGCAACTGGCGAATATTACTCGCCGTCGACACGCCATTAAGCTGACATTCCCACTGACCAGAATCTTGTTCAAGTCGAATAGCTTCAATGACTTGCGCTATACCTTCTCGCTCAGGCGTATCGCCATACACAAAATTTTCAACGGTATTGAGTCCGTCAAGATTGGCTAAAGTCACACAATGGGATAAGGCACCATCACGCCCTGCTCTGCCGATTTCTTGACTGTAGTTTTCAATGGATTTAGGCAAATCATAGTGGATCACAAAACGGATATTGCTCTTATCTATTCCCATACCAAAGGCGATGGTAGCAACCACCACTTGCAGCTTATCCTGCATAAAATCATTTTGAATTTGTTGACGTTTTTCATCTTCAAATCCAGCATGATAGGCACTGGCGACTATGCCTTGTTGGCTCAAGAGTCGTGCGACTATTTCGGCGGTTTGCTGTAACGTCACATACACAATACCAGCACCTGAGAATGATGTTATCTGGTTAACCAGTAAGGCATTTTTCTCTTGAGTCGACACGGGCAGAACAGTCAAATCTAAATTGGGTCGATAAAATCCTGTTTGTACTATGTGTTCGGGCGCGATATCGAAGCGCTTGGCCATATCCAGTTTCACTTTACGTGTCGCAGTGGCCGTTAGTAACAATACCAGCGGGATCTCAAGCTCGCGCCGATAATCAGGTAATTTAAGATAATCAGGCCGAAAATTGTGACCCCATTCTGAAATACAATGTGCCTCATCTACGACCAGCATAGACAACGGAACCGATTGAATAAACTGCCTAAAGCGTTCATTTTTGAAACGTTCCACCGACACCATTAAAATTTTCAGTTTGCCAGAGCGCGCATCTGTCATCACTTGCTGACTCTGCTCGGCGCTTAAGGTTGAATCTATGCTGGCCGCATGAATTCCCTTAGATTGTAAAAATTCCAGCTGATCTTTCATCAAGGCGAGTAAAGGCGAAATCACTAAACTCAAATGGGGTAACTGCAATGCTGTAAATTGATAACAAAGGGATTTACCAGAACCCGTCGGGAAAATCGCTAAACTCGACTTCCCTGCTAAAAGTTGTGTTATCGTTTGTGCTTGGCCTGGGCGAAATTCAGAAAAATCGAAATCCTGCTGCAATAAACTAACGTATGGATTGGTTTCCGGAATGGGATTTAACATCAACCGTCCTTTACACTTATCCTTACCACCCACAAAATTCGGGCATACCGCAAGAAAAAGATTCAGCATTAAGTGAGTCGACTAGTCTAGCAAATTTTGACGTACTTTACGGAGTTAATTAGCAACAACTGAGTTTTCAAGCCAACTTAACTGCTTATCAGGAGCGTAATTATAGGTGCAGATTTCATTGCAACACGATGATTAATATATAATTAATTTAATTTTTTAGTCAGCAATTAAATATGAAAATAAAACCGATTTGTAAAAATTCGATCCGATATCTTCTATGAAAAAACAAGACATCAGATGAATCTCAGCAAAAAATACATCTCCGATAAATTGAGCATTTAAGGTTTTCTAGCAAGATATAGATTGATCAGCGACGTCAGTTTGTCCTGAAATCTTTCTTCAAAACCATCAATGTCACGCCCTATAGAGACTAAATATTTAGTTGCCTGCTCACGCGAAAGCAGCTTATTTGCAAGACTATATTGCATCTCTTCTAAGGTTTTATCATATCTTGGGATCAACACCCAAGTGCCGACATCGACGTCAAAATGTTGCATCGCTTTCTGGGCTAAAGCACAAAAAGCCTCAATATGATCTACGCCATCAGGTCCGAGACAGCCAGGTTCAATTCGGCATAAAACCGCAATTTTCCTATCGTTTGCAATACTTAAACTCATCTCTAATGCCCCGCGTTATCTAGTCGTAAACATAAGATCTTAACAGTAATTTTACGTGTCTGCACAGATAAGTCACGGCTAACTTACCTTTATTAGATAATCCATTTTAGGCAATAGAACAACTTTAAAATCATATTCTTCAAAACATAGATCCGCGGTTATTTTGTTCTATTCATCAATAATGTCACCTACAACATCCTCATCAGTATGTTGTAAAACATTAAGCGAAATATTTTCATTATGCTCTGACAATAGGGTATCAAAGGCTTGGTCAAAACTGTCTAACTTTTGAGTTTCCATATAACGTTTTAACCTCAAAATAATATCCCTACTCAGCTCAATATGAGACTTTTTTTGCCGTTTTTTTATTTGAGATAATTCTTTACGAACCATACGCCAGCCAAAATCAGTAAAATACTGATTGAGCATTTTGTTTACATTAGTAAGCTCGTTGTCGATCCGCTGTGCCTTTTTGCGTAATCGGACCAATTCATTTAGTTGTGTTACCAACTTAGTATAGGAAACCGTTTGTAACTCAGCGTCACAAAACCAATCCGGTTTAGATGCCACAGCTTCAGGATTGATAAGGCGATAAATTAAGGGTAAGGCAAAAATTAATTCTGCTTCCTCAAGCAATAATAATTTTCTCCCTGCTGTTGGTTTGTCTTGTTGATATATCCAGGCTTGCGGTTCCATAAATACGTTTCTTTAGCTAAGCATGTGTCTAATGCAGATGAAATAAATCGGTCCTCATGCTAGTACAAATCGACAAGTATTAATATATGGTTCAACCATTTTTTGTGTTTGATATCGATTCCTTGTGCTTCATTTTGCCTTTGGCAGAAATAGCTCAACTCATAACAGGCTAAGAACCCGATAAGCGGTTGTCGTTATTAGCTTAAATTTCACCCAACACGCAAGTCTAGTTTAGCGGCATTCCATTCAAGAAAGCCAATAAAATGGTTAAACCATTCTTTAAAATTGTGATTCTTTGGCTAACCAAGTTAGAAACCACCGCATGTAGGAAGTACGAATTACATACTATTTTTGCTTTCAATTCTATATCTGCATAATTAATCGCCATTGTTCAAACGGCTTTATCTTAGCTATTTTTTAAACTAAAAAACCAACTAAATGCTATTTAATGCGCCCTATTCTGATAACAGAAGTTTATTTGAACAAATAAGCACTCTACCAGTGATAATGACGATTATCACTGGTAGATGTAGGCGTGATTTGCGTATAATTACGCCTTCTTAATTCGATATCAGGTGACTTCAACGGCATGTCTAAAATGATCCGGACAAATAGTAATGCTCAAAATAACACCAATGTATCGAATGAAAGAGTGACTAGATCAGATCATCACAATAATAACCGTACTGAACAGCCACGTTTTTTTGAAGAGACTTTCCTACCACAATCTGTTCGAAGTGATTATTTAAGTGCTGCCGAAGAAACTGAATATGAAATTTCAGCCAACACCCGCCGTGTTTATAATACGAGCTTTAGTCTATTTAGCCGTTATTGTGCGGAGCACCAACTGCAGGCCCTGCCCGCAGATCCAAGAAGCGTAATTTCATTTATTGGTCATCAAAAAGAATTGATCCAAGAGAGTACTGGAGTACAACTTTCTAAACAGACATTAACGACTCGACTCGCGGCGATTCGCTACCATCATATTCAAGCAGGATTCCACTCGCCTACCGAGCACCCTCTGGTGATCAGAGTGATGCGTGGCTTGAGTAGAAATCAATCTCGCCATGTGAGTGATTATGATCAACAACCGATTATGTATGATGAAGTGGAAATGCTCATTCAAGCTATCGATGAACAAGTGCAGCCATTAACCCGAGCAAGAGACAAAGCCATTATTCAGTTAGGATTACAAGGTGGGTTTCGCCGTTCTGAACTTGCAGATATAAAAGTTCAATATGTCAGTTTTTTACGTAATAAGCTAAAAGTGCGCCTACCTTATTCGAAGAGTAATCAGCAAGGTCAACGGGAATGGAAAGACCTGCCAGATCATGAACCTTTTGCAGCACTCAACGCGGTAAAAAATTGGTTATCACTCGCCAATATTGAGGATGGACATTTATTTAGATCGCTTTCCCGTGATGGGAAATATTTACGCCCTTATCAAATAGTAGAACATCACTCTGAAGCTAATTCAAGTTTACATAAAAATAGTGGTTTTCTCACGGGAGATGATATTTATCGCATCATTAAAAAATATTGCACAAAAGCGGGCCTACCTGCAAAGTTTTATGGTGCCCACAGTCTGCGTAGTGGTTGTGTCACTCAACTCCATGAAAATGATAAAGATCATTTATACATTATGGCCAGAACTGGCCATACCGATCCTCGATCACTCCGCCATTATTTAAAACCAAGAGACTAAAACCCAAAAGACTAAACTAGATCATGACTCGGTAAGAATCAGTTAGTCTTTTACCTAAAATAAAATAGCAATTTTAATGTTAAATATAAATCTGTCATGTTTATGAATAAAGATGATATTCAGTAATTTATATTTAAATTATTTCCAAGTTTTATATTTAAAAATAATTAAAGCAATAACTTCACATTATATATTTTTATCTGTGACACAAGATTTGACATCATAGCAGAATAAAAATCCTAATCGAGGTACTTTGACCTCAGCAGCTTAGACCATAGCGACCATAGCAAACTGCTGGTTAACATTTTTATAGCATATCGGGTTTATTGCTCACTGCAGTATTATTGTAATATAAAATCATCTTTATTGTCATATTGATACTTTAGCCTTAGTCACGAAATTTAATCCATCGTACTAGCCGGAGTAATATATGAGTAAGGCCACCTTTGATCCTACACTTTATAATAAAAGTAATAACGAGCCATTTAACCAAGTGTTGGATAAACATTTATCTCGCCGTAACTTCGTAAAAAGTGGTTTAGGCCTCAGTGCTATGACAGCTTTTGCCAGTGTAGGCTTAACTGCTTGCGGATCAGATGACGCCCCTGTTACAAAACCTGTTGATCCAGTGACACCTTTGCCACCAACAAAAAGTACCGCCAAGCTAAACTTTACGTCAGTTGCAGGTTCTCGTTTAGATGCCGTCGTTGTACCAGAAGGCTATACAGCGCAGGTACTTGCACCATGGGGCACGCCATTAAATGCAAAAGCGGCACTATGGAAAAGCGATGGTAGTAACACTGCCGATGACCAAGCGAACTCAGTCGGTATGCACCACGATGGCATGCATTTCTTTCCATTAAATGATACGGGTAATGACGGTTTACTTTGCATTAACCATGAATATATTGATGAAGTTGCATTACATCCTGCAGGACAAACTTTTGATCCTACTTCAGGTTTGCGCACAATTATCGATGAGGTACGTAAAGAAATCAACGCCCATGGCGTATCGGTTGTACGTATAAAACTGGTTAATAATCAATGGGAAGTGGTTAGCAATGATAACCATAACCGCCGATTCACCGGTGCGACTGTAATGGATATTAGCGGTCCTCTCGCCTACTCTTCTCTACTCGAAACCCGCTACTCTCCCGACGGTAGTCAGGCTCGCGGTACATTAAATAACTGCGGCAATGGTTACACGCCTTGGGGCACTTATTTAACCTGTGAAGAAAACTGGCCAGGCTATTTCGCAAACCGTGGTACGTTAACTGCCGAGCAAAATCGCATTGGGATCAGCAAAACCAGCACACGTTATGGCTGGGATGATCTTGCAGGTCATGATGAGGAACGTCTCGATGAATTCGCACGTTTTGACGTCACGCCAAAAGGTGCAAGTGCTCAAGATGACTATCGTAATGAAGCGAATGGTCACGGTTATATTGTTGAAATTGACCCTTTCAATCCAACATCGCGCGCAGTAAAGCGTACCGCGCTTGGTCGTTTCCGCCATGAAGGATGTACCTTTGGCAAATTAACTGAAGGTAAGCCAGTAGTGTTCTATTCTGGCCACGATTCACAATTCGAATACCTCTATAAATTTGTCTCGGCCGCGGCATGGGATGCAAAAGATGCTGACAGCAGCAATCGCATACAAACTGGCGATAAGTATATGAATGAAGGTACTTTATATGCAGCTAAGTTTAATGCAAATGGTGGTGGTGTTTGGTTGCCTTTAACCTTAGATAGCCAGACTACGGACGGAAAAACCCTAGGCAATACTTTCGCTAGCTTAGCCGAGATTATTTTGAACACAGCAGGCGCAGCGGATCTTGTTGGTGCAACACCGATGGATCGCCCTGAATGGTGTGCTGTCGATCCTTTCACAGGTTCAATTTATTTGACCCTGACCAACAACTCAAAACGAACTGAAACCAATCCAGCGAACCCAAGATTGAAAAACCACTTTGGCCATATTATTCGTTGGGATGAAAGTGACAAAGATATTGAATTTACATGGGATATCTTCGTATTCGGATCACCAAGTGATGGTAACGCAGAAACAAACTTATCAGGCTTAACCGATCTTAACCAATTTGCCAGCCCAGACGGTTTGGCCTTCGATCAACGCGGTATTTTGTGGGTTCAAACAGACAATGGAGCCAAGGAGGTCGCAGAAGAAACCAACGATCAGATGCTAGCAATAGTGCCTTCAACGCTTGTTGATGGCCAAGAGAAACAGCTAGGTGTAACGGCTGATAACCAAATGGAATTAAAGCGTTTCTTCGTTGGACCAAACGACTGTGAGGTTACGGGTTTTGCTATTAGCCCTGATTATACTTCTGTTTTTGCTAACATTCAGCATCCCGGTAATTGGCCTTATTCGTCCAATGCCGCTGAAAAAACGCCTGCGGGCACGACATTACGCCCTCGCGCCGCTACGGTCGTTATCCGTAAGTTAGATGGTAAAGAAGTCGCGGTATAAACAATTATGCTTGTGCAAGGTATCTTCTTAATATGAAGTTCCTATAAGTTAATTGCTACACATAACAAATTCCCTCACTGTAGGGGATTTGTTATTTAAGAAGATAGTTAACTAGCCTTTTTCATAATAGATTAAATCCAACATCTATTAACTCTTACTACGACTTGCTTGTTCAAAGGCCAGTTCAAAAGCATCGGTAAAATCTGTAATTGGCAGAAGGTCCTCACGGCAACGGCGATTGCGGCCAAGTAAGGAAGATTCAACAAACAAATCAAACCAAGTACTTAAGGCTTTGCCATTAGCCGCTTCGCCAATCGCTCCTAAAGCCAATGATGCCACCTCGGCGGTGCCAAGTTGAAAATCATGACTACCTTTACGCAATGCATAGGTCGCGAGCGTGTCGGGATCGAAGGAAAGCAACGGCAGTGAGTGTAAGTAAGGACTCTTACGGAACATTTTAATCGCTTCACGCCAACTGCCATCGAGCATGATTAGCAGCGGCCGTTTACCTTCGGCCAATGTCGACATCGGCACTTGGTTCAGTACGGTTTGCCCTTGCTCTGCATATTGGGCAGGAAACACTAAATAGGGTTGATATTGCGGCGAATTCAGCAAAGCAAGCAACTCAGCTTCAGGTTCTGTACGTGACCAAATATAGGCGTGGGTATCAGGAATAAGGTCTGCTATGAGTCGTCCACTATTAGTCGGCTTTAACACCTCATCGTTATACATAATCAGCAGGAAACTGGCGTGAGTATCTAACTGACGGCGTAGCGCACAGGTACAGAACTGCTCACCTAAGAGGCATAATGGACAGCGGATCAGTTTTTTACCGCGGGCACCAAAGGGTTTAGTCGAAATAGACTTACGGTACTGATATAAATGGTGTACTGCATGGGGGGCTAAAGCCATAAAAACCAATTCTCTATCAAACTTATTAAGGATCGCGACCACATCAGTTAGCACTTTTTTATCGCGGTGGCGCAGTTTATCCCTTGGCCATCAATGGTGCAATCGCGTAATACATTATCGTGATAAAAGGCCGGTGTCAGTGGTTGTGGTTTCATCTGCAGCCTAACGTCAGCGAGATAATTTAAGAGCACAGAGCAACCATCTCTTAAAACATCTGTAATGTATTAATCTGTGTTGCCACTTAGTATGCAACACTAAACCGACCAAATTAACGTTTAAATTACTTATTGGGGGAGTATTGAAACTAAATATCAGTAATGACTTAACTTAGTGTGGAATTGCCCTAATATCATGCGAAAATCTACTCTACAAATACAGTCTCAATGAAAGGTCAATTATGCACCCAAAAGCCCCGATCGCTTCTATACCGTTATTAAGCGGCGTACTGCTCACTGCTACGCTATTTTCTAATGTCACTACGGCCCAAACGCTTAATACCAAAGACATCCAATCAATTGTAGATTCCGCAGTTAAACCACTGATGGCCGAGTATGCTATTCCCGGTGCAGTAATTGGCATCACCATAGAAGGTAAACAGTATTTTTACCAATATGGCGTCAGTTCTAAAACCTCTGGGCAAAGTGTGACTGAAGATACCCTGTTCGAGATTGGCTCTATCAGTAAAACCTTTACCGCAACACTGGCTAACTATGCACAGGGCGAAGGTAAATTAACACTCACGGATATGGCCAGTGATTATGTTCCAGCATTAAAAGGCAGCCATTTTGATAAGATTAGTCTCATCAATTTAGCCACCCACACAGCGGGTGATTTGCCGATGCAAGTTCCTGATAAGGTCACTAATAACGCAGAGTTAATGGATTACCTTAAGCATTGGCAACCATCATTTGCCGCGGGGACCCATAGGAATTACGCCAATCCGAGTATTGGGCTGCTTGGCATGATTGCCGCGCAGAGTTTAGGGCAAACGTTTCCACAAGTACTTGAGCAAACACTATTTCCACAATTGGGTATGACAAACAGCTATCTCAAGGTTCCTAGCAACAAAATGGCCGATTATGCCCAAGGCTATGATAAGCAAGACATGCCAGTGCGAGTCAATCCCGGTGTATTAGCCGATGAAGCCTATGGCGTTAAAACCTCTGCCAAGGATTTACTGCAATTTGTTGAGGCCAATATGCAAATGCACCCGCTTGCCAAACCACTGCAAACGGCACTCGATGAGACCCACACGGGATACTTTGATGTGGGCATGATGACCCAAGATATGATTTGGGAGCATTACTCATATCCTATTGATCTTGATAAAATACTTATGGGCCATACTCAGGAAGTCGTGTTTGGCAGTACACCCGTTAAACCCATAGTGCCGCCCCTCGCGCCGCAGCAAAATGTGTGGATCAATAAAACAGGTTCTACTGGCGGTTTTGCCGCTTATGCAGCATTTATTCCCGCGCAAAAGCTTGGCATAGTATTGTTAAGCAATAAAAATTATCCCGTACCGCCTCGGGTGACTGTGGGGTATCAGATTTTAACGGGCATAGAGAAATTACAAAAATAGCATCTTGCTAGTCGCGACTATTAAAGGAGATAAGGAGATAGGCCGATTCGCAATCTCCTTTCTTATTTGTTCCTTTTAGCGTGATTTTTTTAGGGTGGCTTGTATTAAGCACCTTATCCACTTACTTACCTCCAATCTCTTAATAGCCAATATTTTTAAGCAAACTCCCATGTAAGAAAATAGGCAGTGAAGGGTTAATCTGAGTATTAATTCATTTGCAACTCATCGACCTAGTTAACAGACAAACAACCTATCGTAAGTTTAGCTTTACAGCTTAAAATCAGGATAAAAACTTATGCATCGCATTAAAAATTATTTCGTTAAATCAATATGATTGACACTTGAAGTTACGCTTTTAGGGAGTAAGATGCGCGCAAATACCTTAAGTGACCTTTTTCGGAAATATCATGTCAGGCACGCCACATTCTCCTATTCATCACGATGTCGCTCCCGCGGCGAGTCAGTCTAGCCTACTGTTAATGATTGTCTTTATGGTCGCCTGTGGCCAAATGGCGCAGACGATTTTTGTTCCAGCCCTTCCGCAAATCGCACTCGGGCTCCATGTGGACGCCAGCCAACTACAAGCCGTGATGGCCTGTTACTTACTCTCCTACGGGATGTTTCAATTTGTGTATGGCCCAGTGTCAGATCGCGTTGGCCGCAAAATGCCACTCATCGTGGGTATCGCAATTTTCGTTCTAGGCGCTGTATTCGCGGCGAAGGCCACAAGCTTTAACCAACTAATTATGGCAAGCCTTATCCAAGGATTAGGCACAGCCAGCGCAGGCGCATTGTGCCGTAGCATTCCCCGCGATCATTACTTTGGCGACCGACTGGTAAAATTTAATAGCTATGTCTCTATGGCTGTAGTGTTTTTACCTTTGCTTGCACCATTTATCGGCAGCGCCACTGCGGCCTATTTTGGCTGGCAAGCCGTATACTGGGTATTAGCGGTATTCGGTGTCATGGTCTGGCTGTTGTTAATATTCCTCTTTAAAGAGTCTTTACCTAAGGCGCAACGGGAACATCAAGCCGTTTTCAAATCCTATAAGCATGTCCTGCGCCATAGAGCGTTTCGCGCTTATTTATTTTCATTGATCGCCACCTTTGCCGGTATTGCGGCGTTTGAAGCAATTGCTGGTGTACTCTATGGCCAATATCTCGGACTGACACCTTTTATGGTCAGTTGTTATTTTGTTGCGCCAATTCCTGGCTACTTACTGGGGGCACTCATCGCGGGCCGACAGAATAAGCCACAAAGGGTTGTTTACCAAGGTGTTGCGTTACTCGGTGCTGGCGCATTATTTATGTTGATCCCAGGTCTTTTTAATTTAGTGGTTGGCTGGAGTTTACTTATTGGATCGATTTTATTTTTCAGTGGTGCAGGCATGCTGTTCCCTACCCTAACATCTGCTGCGTTAGAGCCATTTCCACGTCAGGCGGGGATTGCGGGCGCATTACTGGGGGGATTACAAAATTTTGGTGCCGGACTTGCCGCATTAACTATGTCTTTAGTGCCTATGGGCGGCCAGTTAAGCATAGGTTTATTGAGTGCTGTAATGGTGGTTTTAGTGATCCTGTCTCTGTATTACGCCAAAGATCAAAATGATACTCACCAGAATTTAATGCCACAGATTTAATGGATATGATTTGAAGCGACAATTCTTGGTTTAAGCCAAATCTATTACCATCAGTCAATAAAAAGCCCACATTGTTGTGGGCTTTTAAAATCGATAAGACACTGTAATAAATCAAAAATACCGATTAATTTATAGCTTCGATAGCTTTAATCGTTACAGAATGCGACGCAGTAAAAAATCAGCTTTAAGGCGACGAATTCTAGTCATGATCTTCTTCACTGGCGCAGGATAGCTCTGTAAGGTGTCGACTTGGCTGTAGTGATATAACCGCTGTGTGTGTTCCAGAATATGTGCCTGCTCGGCTTCAAACTGGGCTTTCCAGCAGCCAATTTCATCTTGGATCAACAAACCATTCTCAAGATCCAGCGCCCAAGCTCTTGGATTCAGATTAGAACCTGTGATCAAATGCTTATTACCGTCGGCACTGATGCCTTTGAGGTGATAACTGTTAATGCCGTGTTTCCACAGATGGATATTTAACTGACCATTATCAATCGCCCACTGTTGGCGTTTAGCGAACTTACGCAATGATTGCTCATACATATAGGGCAAGGCACCTATGGTCGAGAAATCCTGCTCAGGCGGAATATAAAAATCGTTAGCCGTCTTGTCGCCCACAACGATATCGATACGTTTGCCATTGCGTAAATGCTTCGCTAAAGCGCGCACTAAAATGTACGGCGGATTGAAATAGGGCGTGCAAATAAACAGCGAGTCTTTTGACTCTTCCACCAAGGCGACGACCACTTTATTGAGCAAGTTTTTCTTGCGTCCTAGCCCAAGTAACGGCGTGATGCGATTGCCATCACGGGTCTCCTTAAACTGATACTCAGCATCAGACAGTCTCAGCTTAAAGCTACGCATATCCGTCTTTGGTGGTAGCACTTCTTGCTCAGCATCTTGCGTTAATGAACACACAGCTGGATCAGAAATGATATTTTTCTGGATCATCGCGCGCATACTGCGCGCTAATTCGGCAGACTCAATCAAGTGATAACGATCGAAACGGTACTTATCGTGTTGTTGCAAATAGATATTATTGAGACTGGCACCGCTATAAATCACGGCATCATCGATAATAAATCCCTTAAGGTGCAACACACCCATAAATTCACGGGATTTGACGGGTACACCTAAGATATCAATGGGATGTTCGGCTTCAGCCATAACTTTGCGGTACATCAAATAGTTACCGCTATCACCTTTATGGCCAATCAGCCCACGTCTTGCACGGTGAAAATCGACTAACACTTTGATATCAAGCGTTGGATTTGCTGCTTTGGCATCCATGAGGGCTTGTAATATCTCACGACCCGCTTCGTCATCTTCTAAATACAGCGCCGCAATATAAATACTGTGCTTGGCGCTCGCAATACGAGCGAGTAATTCTGCCTTGAAACGGCATGGCGTGAGCAACCACGTTAAAGCCTCGGGTTGAACGGCTATTCCACCAAGCTTATCTAGCAAGGCATCCTCCTTTAAACATGCTGACCACCCCGATAGGAAGCACTAGGGTTCAGTGATAAAAACATCACAGCAATATGTGTTAACTCTGGATAGGCCTCTGTCACTGCCAACCTGATCGTTTGTTCTACTTTAAGATGTATATCAGGGTCCTTAGGGAACCAGAGTAACTCAACTTGGACAAAGCGTTGATCAATTTTTCCATTTCGAAAACTGATGCTTGGGATCCAATCTAATGTGAAACTCTCTGCATTACCTTTACATATATCCGCCAATGACTGCAGTAATGTTTGGCTGAACGCTGCAACGACCGCTTGTGGTAAGCCGCGCATACTAATATGTGGCATGGTTTAGTTGTTACCTAAGAACCTAAAATCGTAAGGGGTAGAAATTACCGACTTCACCTCGTCTCGGCAAGACTTTTCTCCCAAAAGTCTTGTTAAACCTAACGGTTTTGCTGGTAATTTGACCTCACGCGATTTTATTCCACTTCAGTGCACCGATTTACCTAAAAATCTTCTTCATTTATCCTTGCTTGAAATCGCATTTTACGGCGAGTATTCTCGGCATTATTTGCCCGTCCACACAATATTTCGCCCCTAAATAGGGTGATTCTTAACGCTACAAATCAGTCCAAATTTCACTAAACTGCACCCAAAATGTCTGCCAAATCACAAAATAATCTTCAAACCCATTTCATTCACCCCGAATCCAGTGATTTAGCGTAAACTAAACCGCCTATCTGCGATTAGACCACACGATACAAGATTAAGACTATGAACAAAAAAATTCTGCTGACGTTAGCACTGACATTGCTGTTTGCTTGGGGTATTTTCCATTTTAAAACCCAGTTAGGGTTACTCATCCTGCCGTTGTTTATTGGGCTAGTATTGTTTGTTACCCTACGTTTATATCGCTTGATGGAAAAGGATGACGGCAGCAGTGAGGATTAACCGCACACAATACCAACCTAATCTTAATGATGTTTTGATAAAAATGGCCAATAGCTAACATGGAAACGTTACTGAAAACCACTCTATATGCCGGCCTGCTCCTAGCCGCAAGTCATAATATGGCCTATGCAGAGCAACATGATTCTAGGCCGATAAGTGCTCAAACCACTTCGCTTAGCCAAGCAATCAGTAAGATCAGCCCTCGACATTCACAAATCGCCTTACTGGCAATGAATATGTCGAACAATCAAGTGATCTATAGCCAACAAGCTGAGACCTTGTTTATTCCAGCCAGTACCCAAAAGCTGCTCACGGCAGTCAGTGCTATGGCTCAGCTTGGGCCTGATTTTCGTTATGTCACACAATTATGGACAGATGCACCGATACGCAAGGGCCATATCGCAGGCAGTGCTTATCTGCGTTTTAGTGGCGATCCCACGCTGACTCAAGCCGATCTCAAGGCCATTTTTGTCAATCTCGTAAAACAAGGCATTAATCGCATTGATGGACATCTGTATTTGCTCGGCGATAAACAAGAGCAAATGCAAGCTCCCGGTTGGGTATGGGATGACTTAGGTATTTGTTTTGCTGCGCCTGTATCGAGTTATATTATCAATCAAAACTGTGTCTATGGTCAGTTTAGCCCCAGCTCTACCAGCAAACCTTCACAGGTAAGTCTGCGTGCGGGGAGTTATGGAGTTAAAATCAGCAGCGATGCGGTGTTTGATCAAAAGGCGAGCCGCGAATTTTGCCAACTTGATATGGTCAGATTAGGTCAAAATAACTACCATTTACGCGGCTGTTACCCTGGCGGTGAGGCGATACCACTGGCGATTGCGGTCAGCGATCCGTTCAAATTTGCCCAAGATAACCTCACCTCCCTACTTAAAGGCGAGATGTCTCTTGCGGGTAAAGTACAACTCGGCACTAGCTTACCCCAAAAGGCAAAACTAATTGCCAGCCATAGCTCGGCGCCCTTACCTGAGCTGCTCGAGACTATGCTGCTCAAGTCAGATAATTTGATTGCCGATAGCCTTTTTAAGCAACTTGGTAAAAGTTATTTTAAGACCCAAGGCAGCTTTACCAATGGTGCCGCTGCCATGCAGCGAATTTTAACGAATTTAGGCATAGATTTGAGTAACGCCAATATTGTGGATGGTTCAGGATTGTCACGCTATAACTTGCTCAATGCCAAGCAGTTAGCCGCGGTGTTGGCGCTAATCCACCAAGATAGCCGCTTTAGTCCGTTAATCACGAGTCTGCCACAGGCGGGGATCAGCGGCACCTTAAGATATCGCATGGGCTACAACAAGCCGCCGCTTAAACAGCAAATTTTTGCTAAAACAGGCTCGATGCAAGGCGTGTCTAACTTAGCGGGCTTTATCCGTTTGCCCCAGCATAACGATACCTTGTTTGTAATCCTTGAGAATGGCATGAGTCCTGAATTGAAAAATCAGCATAACCCCTCATTCAATGCCGAGTTTCTTAAACAATTGATTTCAGTGCTACAACCGTCATCAACCACTGCAACTGTGAATACTGCGGCTCACTAGAGTCATTAATTAATCACTACAGAGTAAAAAACTTGCACAAAAAAGCACTGAGTCATCAGTGCTTTTTCAGTTTTTATCTAAACGAATATATCAAAGCCTTGTTAAAACAACTCCGCAGGCATCGCCATAGTCGTCGCATCACCAGCTCTGACTTGGGCGATATGGTAGTCCGCTTTTGACAATAACTTATCAAAATAGAACTTAGCTAAATAGACTTTCTGCTCGGCGAAAGCTTTATCTTCATGATCCGCGACCTTATCGACCATAGCCAACCAGTAGAAACCATACAGGGTGTAACCAAAGGCATCTAAAAAGTCGACCGCACACGCATTAATAAGTGCAGGCTGAGCCACTTTGCAATCATTAACTGACTCGGCAACGATGACCAAGGCATCTAAACGTGCACACACGGCAGCCACTTTTACCGCATCAACATGGGTGAATGCCCGCATTTGTGCCTTCAAGTCTGCCACAAATTCGTTTAATGCGGCTAAGTTATCGCCAGTGACTTTACGACCGAGGAAATCGATGGCTTGAATGCCATTGGTGCCTTCATAAATCTGAGCGATACGAGTATCACGAACTAATTGCTCAATACCTGTTTCACGAATATAACCATGTCCACCAAAGACTTGTTGCGCCATGATAGTCGCATCTAGACCCCGATCGGTTAAAAATGCTTTCGCAACTGGCGTTAATAAACCCACATAACGCGCCGCTTTGGCCTTAACCTCATCTTGGGCATATTTTGCTAAATCCAGCTGTTGTCCTGTAAATACAGACAAAGCACGTCCCGCTTCTGTCATCGCACGAATGGTCAACAGCATACGGCGCACATCGCCGTGGACAATAATGGGATCAGAATCACTGCCCGTCGGTGAGCCGCCAGCGGCGATGCCTTGATTACGCTCTTTAGCGTAATTGGCCGCCATCTGGTACGCCGCCTGCGCACTGCCAAGTCCTTGAATACCAATCGCTAAACGCTCATAGTTCATCATAGTGAACATGCACACTAGGCCACGATTAGGCTCACCAATCAAGAAACCTTGGGCATTATCAAAGTTCATCACACAGGTCGCAGAACCTTTAAGGCCCATCTTATGCTCGATAGACCCCACTGATACACCATTGGCATTGGCTAAGCTGCCATCGGCATTCACCGATATCTTAGGTACCAGGAAGAGTGAAATCCCTTTACTATCCGGCAGCTTAGCAAGCACTAAGTGGATAACATTTTCAGTTAAATCATGATCGCCACCTGTAATAAAAATCTTGCTGCCCGTGATGGCATAACTACCATCATCCTGCGGCAAAGCTCGAGTGCGAATGTTACGCAGATCAGAACCCGCTTGCGGCTCCGTCATATCCATAGCACCCGCCCATTCGCCGGAATATAACTTAGGCAAATAAGCCTGTTTCAATTCTTCGCTGCCGTGGGCATTGATACATAAAGCCGCCCCCGCGGTTAACGAGCCATAAAGCGTAAACGCATTACAAGCACTGTAAGCCATTTCGTCGACTAAGATCCCCAGCATCTTCGGCATCCCCATGCCACCAAATTCAGGATCGCCACACAAACCAATCCAACCGCCCTTGGAATACTGCTCATAAACGGCTTTGTAGCCATCAGGGGTAATCACTTGATTGTCTTGATGCAACACGCCCTGCTCATCGCCCGTCCGGTTCAGCGGATGGATCAACTCACAGCTGATCTTGGCTGCTTCTTCCAAAATAGCATTGGCCGTGTCGATATCGACCATTTCAGCAATCTCAGGCAATTGTGCCCAAGTGTTTGGGGCATCAAATACCTGTTCCAGTAGGAAACGCATATCCGTCAACGGGGCTTGGTAAGGATTCATTGGTAGACTCTTAAACGTAGAATTAAAACAGTTGTTTTAATTTATACCAGTTCACTGTAGAAAACAATCTCATTACAAATACAGCCGCGAATAATATGAAGGTAAGTGAGCCAAGTATAAATCCAACCCATAAAAAAACCCTTAAGCTTGAACTTAAGGGTCTCTATTTTATAAGCTTTACCACAGGATTGTCGCAGCGTTAGCTCACAGGTTTAGGGCAATTACCACATTAAATCATCCGGGATCGCATAATCCGCATAGGGATCATCTTCAACGACCACAGCTTTAGATTCATCCTGTTGCCACAGATAACCACACCACTGCGGCACCAGCAGTTTAACTCGCTCGGCTAACTTATGTGGTACTAAGTAACTCTTATCTTCGTAACGCACTATGCCTAACTGCCCTTTAAGCAATTCTGCCTGCAGTTTTTCATCTATGTATAAAGAATAAATTTTATTATCAAGAGTATAGTTAAATTTCACTTCAGCATAAGCTGGGATCTTAATCGCAGACTTAGTGAACTCTGTGATTAAACCGCGCACCTGTCCACGCTCAGATGCCTCAGCAAAACGTTGCTCATTTAGCACTTTATCTTTTTGCGCCTGCAACCGTTTTTGCTCGGCCACTTCTTGCTTAAAAGCACTTGAGCCATCATCAACTCGTGATTTTTTGTCACGGCGTTTTTGAGTCTTAACGTCGCGAACCTTTTGTTTACTGGCAAGCCCTGCTTTGAGTAGCTGCTCTTGTAATGCATTAGCCATGGATCATTACCTACTTAATTTCTATAAAATCAAAGTTCTCGATTTTGAATATCAATAATCTAAAACCAAACTACATTTTTGCGGCCAGTTCGCCAAGCTCTGTCATCGCGATACTGGCGCCGCCAAGTGACCAACCGCCATCAACCGGCAGCACAACTCCCGTAATATAGGAAGCTAATTCAGAGCCTAAGAATAGCGCGGCATTGGCGATATCCTGACCTGCGCCGTTGCGTTTTAGCGGAACGGATTGGGCAACCTTTTGCTGTAATGCAGCGCTGGGTGCAAGGCGATTAAAACCTTCAGTATTGGCGATGGGGCCAGGCATAATCGAATTAATTCTCAGCCCCTCACAGCCCCACTCTAACGCTAAAGTTCGCGTCAGCATATCCACACCCGCTTTAGCCGCACACACATGCACTTGCATTGGCATAGCGATCGAAGCCTGCGGCGCCGAAATCTGGATAATATTGCCATTGGGGCGACGCAGCAAAGGATAAGCCTGCTTTAGCACTTGAAAACTGCCGAGCAAATCAATGTCCATCACCGACTTAAAACCATTGGCCGAAAGCTTTGCGGCGCTGGCAGGGAAATTCCCCGCCGCGCCGCTTACCAGCACATCGATAAAACCAAACTCAGAAGCGATTTTATCAAAACCGACTTCAAGGGCGCTAAGATCGCGCACATCAAAACTCACACCCAAATGAATACCGTCAGGATTGGCCTGTTGCAACTGCAATACCGCGGCATCTATTTTATCTTGACTGCGGCTTGCAACGGCCACATTTGCGCCAGCCTGTGCGAACGCAATGGCAATCGCGAGATTTATCCCACTGGTTCCTCCGACAACGACAACATTCTTACCTTGATAGTTAAACATCGTAGCATTAAACATGGGCGTTCTCCGTGAACAGTGAGATAAGCACTCAGGATGTGATTCATTATTCTATGCTGTCATTCAAGATACTATTTCAACTTTTATCAATCATATCAAGGATACCAACAAGCGATTCCAAGCCTTTTTTATTTAAACGACGGTCAAACGACTTTCAAACCGCGCTTTAGACGGCGATTTATACGGCTATTGAAACGTCTATGCCAATGATTGGTGAATCGCTTGCAATGCTGCTAACGGGTCGGCAGCTTTGGTGATTGGGCGGCCAATCACTAAGTAATCAGAACCCGCTGCTATCGCTTGAGGTGGCGTCATCACGCGGTGTTGATCGCCAGCATCACTGCCAACTGGGCGGATCCCCGGCGTCACGAGTTTGAAATCCTGACCTAACAGCGATTTTAACGCTGTCGCTTCTTGGGCGGAACACACCACGCCATCGAGTCCCGCTTGCTGCGTGAGCTTCGCCAAACGTTGAACATGCTCAAACGCAGGCACATTGATGCCGAGTAATTTAAGATCGTCATCACTCATCGAGGTTAATACCGTGACCGCGATCAGCATAGGCGCTTTGTCGCCGTATGGCAGCAAGGCCTTTTTGGCTGCTTCCATCATGGCTAAGCCACCGCTGGCATGTACGTTCGTCATCCATATGCCCAGCTCAGCAGCAGCGGCCACGGCTTTGGCGACAGTATTGGGAATATCGTGAAATTTCAAATCGAGGAATAAATCAAAACCACGATCATGGATATCTTTCACCAGTTGCGGGCCAAACAAGGTAAACATTTCTTTGCCGACTTTAAGGCGGCACATGTTGGGATCGAGTTTTTCTATCAGTTGTAAAGCATGGTTTTTATTATCGTAATCAAGCGCTACGAGGATAGGTTTAGTCGTCATCATCTCTCCAACGGGGTTACACAAACTGTGTATTCTTCTAATAGATTATTCGCCGTCTAGGCCTCGGATCCGTTTAATGCTGCCCCAGTTTTTACAGGAAGGACAATGCCAGTAAAGCGCATGAGAAGGAAAACCACACTCCTTACAACGGTAACTCGGACGGAATTTAATTTGTTGTTCAACGAGCTGCTCTAGCATAGTTAAACTTTGCTTGGCTTGCCCTTCTTCGGCTTGGCGCAAATGCATCTGCATCAAGTGCTGAAAACCTTTCATGGTCGGATGGCGATATAACGCATCGAGCACCATGGTCTCTGCCGCTTTAATCTCATCAAGACTTATCATGTGCTGCGCTAAGGCGACCACCACAGAAGCTCCAGCGCCATCGGCCATGGCGCCCGCGAGTAATTCTTGAAAACCTTCTTTATCTTGCGTGTCGCGATAAACTTGTTTGGCCGTGGGGATTGCATCGGCAAAAAGCTCGATATCGGCTTTTTTCAGTTGCAGCAGCATTTGCTTACACTGGGCATAATCTTGAATATCGAGGAATTTTTTCGCTAGGGTCAATAATGCACGACCGCATTGAGGATCTTGCTTCAGCGCTTGCTGTAGCAGTTTAATTTTCTGCGCATCATCACTGGCTTCATCGGCTAATTGGCAATAGAAATGTGCCGTTAACGGCTTTAAAACTTGCTGACGCTTACGACTCAAACGCTTAGTGATATCAATGGCTTTCTGCCACTCTTTAATCACCTGATAAATAGCAATAAGCTGTGTTTCAGATTCTTCACTGTGATCGTCTTGGCTGACCAAGTTGATAAAGATTTCTTCAGCTCTGTCGTAAAAACCTGCTGCTAGATAATCTTTACCCAGCTCCATCATAGCGATGTCACGCTGCTCATTAGTTAATGTAGGCCGCGCGATTAAATTTTGATGGATACGAATAGAGCGGTCGACCTCTCCTCGCTTACGGAACAACGAACCGAGTGACAGATGGGTATCGATGGTTTCATCGTCAACATCTAGCATACTGATAAACAAATCGACGGCTTTATCCGATTCGTTCGACAGTAAGAAATTGAGACCAGTAAAATAATCCCGGCTCAATTGTTTACGTTGATTACTTTGATTCTGCCTTATGCTCCGTCGCCCCATATACCAACCATAGGCGGCAGCAATGGGAAGCAACAGAAAGAGGATCTCAAGCATATTAGGCGTCTACATCCTGAGGGATTTTAGCGATCACTTGATTTAGTTTCTTTTTAGTTGCCGCTAAACTTAATTTCAAGCGGACAATATAGTAGCTAGCAAATAACCAACTCAAAATAAAACCAGCAAAAAAGACAATCGCTAAGACAACAGGTAAACGATATTCACCCTGTGCGACAAAATAGCTGATGGTCACCACTTGTTCGTTGCGCGCGCCAAAAATCAACGCCAGAATAAATAACAGTGCCACAAGCACAGTTGCTACAAATGATTTCACGCTGCACTCCCTAAACGCGTTTCAATTTAATGATTATCCAAGAAATTTACTAAGCTGACCAGCATTGCCTTGCAATAGATACAAAAAAGCCTCCTAACGGAGGCTTTTTACTATGCGGTCAATCACACATTAACGGCGTCAACACGCTCGCGCAGTTCTTTGCCTGGCTTAAAGTGCGGGACGTATTTACCTTCCAAATCGACTGATGAACCAGTCTTTGGATTACGGCCAGTCCGCGGTGCACGATAGTGAAGCGAGAAACTACCAAAGCCACGGATCTCAATACGATCACCGCTTTCTAATGTTGTTGCCATTTGCTCCAACATTTCTTTGATTGCGCCTTCAACCTCTTTCGCCGACAGCTGCGACTGCCTGGTGGCGAGTTTTTCGATAAGTTCAGATTTCGTCATCCTAGCTATCCCCTATTATCAAGCCAAACACAGTCGCCTAATGGGGAGAGATGTCTCCCCAAACAACAGGCGATTATTTACGAGCTGCTTTAAACGCTTCAGCCATTGCATTGCTAATAACAGCGTCATCTTGTTTGTTCAGAGTCGCCATTACTTCTTTCTCTTCAGCTTCGTCTTTCGCTTTGATTGACAGGCTGATAGAGCGGTTCTTACGGTCAACACCCATGAACTTAGCTTCGATTGCATCACCTACATTATAGACAGTAGATGCATCTTCGATACGCTCACGTGAAATGTCAGCTACACGGATGTAACCTTCAACAGTGTCAGCCAGTTCAACAGTCACACCTTTAGCATCAACAGCAGAAACAGTACCGTTTACGATAGTACCTTTCTTCTTGTCAGCCAAGTATGCGTTGAATGGATCATCTTCAGTTTGCTTAACACCTAAGCTGATGCGCTCACGCTCTGGATCTACAGACAGAACCACTGCATGGATTTCATCGCCTTTCTTGTATTCAGAAACTGCGTCTTCGCCAGTACCGTTCCAAGAAATGTCAGACAGGTGAACTAGACCATCGATACCGCCGTCAAGACCGATAAAGATACCGAAGTCAGTGATTGACTTGATCTTACCAGAAACCTTGTCGCCTTTGTTGTAACGAGTTGCGAAGTCATCCCATGGATTGGTCTTACATTGTTTCAGACCTAGAGAAATACGACGACGCTCTTCATCGATGTCCAGAACCAGAACTTCAACTTCATCACCTAAGTTAACCACTTTAGATGGGTGAATGTTCTTGTTAGTCCAATCCATTTCAGAAACGTGAACCAGACCTTCAACGCCTTCTTCGATTTCTACGAAGCAACCGTAGTCAGTTAGGTTAGTAACGCGACCAGTTAAACGTGTGTTTTCTGGGTAGCGTTTGCTGATTTCTAACCATGGATCTTCGCCAAGTTGTTTCAGACCTAGAGACACACGAGTGCGCTCACGATCGTACTTCAGTACTTTAACGTTGATTTCATCGCCAACATTGACGATTTCTGATGGATGTTTAACACGTTTCCACGCCATATCTGTGATATGTAGCAGACCGTCAACACCACCTAAATCTACGAATGCACCGTAGTCAGTCAGGTTCTTAACGATACCCTTAACTGCTTGACCTTCTTGCAGGTTTTCTAACAGTGCATCACGCTCAGCGCTGCTTTCTGATTCGATAACTGCACGACGAGAAACAACAACGTTGTTACGCTTCTGGTCTAGCTTGATAACTTTGAATTCTAATTCTTTGTACTCTAAGTGAGCGGTGTCGCGAACTGGGCGCACGTCAACTAGAGAACCTGGTAAGAAGGCACGGATACCGTTTAATTCAACAGTGAAACCGCCTTTAACTTTACCATTGATGATACCGATTACAGTTTCAGCATCTTCATAAGCTTTTTCCAGAACGATCCAAGCTTCATGACGTTTCGCTTTTTCGCGAGACAGTTGAGTCTCACCGAAGCCGTCTTCAACAGAGTCAAGAGCTACGTCAACTTCATCGCCAACTTGAATTTCTAAAACGCCTTGAGCGTTTTTGAATTGTTCAGCTGGGATTGGGCTTTCAGACTTCAGACCCGCGTCAACCAGTACCATACCGTTTTTGATTGATACAACAGTACCACGAACGATAGAGCCTGGACGGAATTCCAGAGTTTGAAGGGATTGTTCAAATAGATCAGCAAAAGATTCAGTCATGTTTAGGTTACTTTCTTTATTAAACCACTGTCCGTCCTAGACGTGGAGTCAGTCAAATTATCCGTATCATCCTTAATACGAATACCTATCCGGTGGGCTAACTTAGTTAGTGCCGGATAATTTTTGGTTGATAAAGTTAAGCGCAAGCGCTAGCACTTCATCAATACCCTTACCGCTAGTATCGATAATGAGCGCGTCCTCGGCGGGGACTAAAGGAGCCACCGGACGATTCATATCGCGGTCATCACGTTCGATAATTTCACTTAAAAGGCGCTCGATATTAACATCGAAGCCCTTGTCCTGCAACTGATTATAGCGTCTTTGGGCACGCTCTTCAGCTGAGGCGGTTAAATATAATTTTGCCGGCGCACTTGGGAAAACGACTGTTCCCATGTCACGACCATCGGCAATTAATCCTGGCGCCGTTTTAAAGGCCCGTTGGCGACGTAATAAGGCTTCTCTCACTCGTGGAAAGGCAGCGACTTTTGAAGCGGCATTCGAGCACTCTTGGGTGCGAATGTCGTTGGTGACGTCTTCACCTTCCAATATCACTTGAACCGGATCTTTATCATTGCCTGTTAGAAACTTCACATCCAGATGTGCCGCTAACAACGTGATAGACTCTTCATTTTCCAGTTCAACGTTATGATGAATTGCTGCAAGCGCAAGAACTCGGTAAATGGCACCACTATCAAGTAGTTGCCAACCTAGATGCTGAGCCAATAATTGACTAATTGTACCTTTGCCAGCACCACTTGGGCCGTCGATTGTGACTACAGGAGCCCGTTCAGACATACATTCCTCCGCAAAAAATAACCATCATCCGTGAGTTCATCAAGTGAGCCCCCGAAAATGAGCGCGCCGCATTGTACAACAAAAGACAAACAAAATCCGTTGATTTTTTATGAAGATTAGCAGCCGCACAAATACGGCTTGCTATTCTTGACATTGATGGTTGTAACAATGACGAAACAAACAGACTTAGCCTTGCAGGCTCGCAAACTGCTTAAAATAGTCAGGGAATGTTTTAGAAGTACAATCTGGATCATTGATGGTGATACCGCAATCGGCAAATGCCAGCATAGAAAAGCACATGGCCATGCGGTGATCATTGTAGGTATCAATTTCAGCGGTGTTAATCACGGCAGGCGGAGTGATTTTAATGTAGTCATTCCCCTCTTCAACCTCGGCGCCCACTTTTCGCAGTTCAGTTGCCATAGCCGCTAACCGGTCGGTTTCTTTAATACGCCAGTTATAGATATTGCGAATAACCGTCGTGCCTTTAGCAAATAAGGCTGCGGTTGCAATGGTCATGGCCGCATCGGGAATGTGGTTCATGTCTAAGTCGACGGCCGTTAATTGGGAGCCACGTGCAATAATATAGTCATCGCCCCACTCGATATCTGCGCCCATTTTTTCGAGCACATCGGCAAATTTTACATCGCCTTGAATACTCAAACGGCCCACACCCGTGACTTTGACTTCGCCGCCCTTAATCGCCCCTGCCGCGAGGAAATACGATGCCGATGACGCATCGCCTTCTACCAGTACTTTACCCGGTGATATATAACGCTGGCCTGCAACAATCTCAAAACGCGCGTAGTCATGGTTAATGACGTTAACGCCGAACTGCGCCATCAAGGCGATAGTGATATCGATATAAGGCTTAGAGACTAACTCACCTTTGACATGGATATTCACGCTGCCCTTAGCAAGTGGCGCCACCATCAACAAAGCCGTTAAAAATTGGCTCGATAAATCGCCTGCAATTTCAACATCACCGCCATTAAGGCCAGTGGCATTAATCGTCAGTGGCGGGAAACCGTCATTTTTAAGATAAACAATATTGGCACCGAGTTGCCTTAAGGCATCGACTAAATCGCCAATCGGACGCTCTTCCATACGTGGTTCGCCCGTGAGGGTAAATTCACCTTGGCCTAAGGTTAAGGCGGCGCATAAGGGGCGCATTGCGGTTCCCGCATTGCCTAAAAACAATTCCTGCGCGGATTCTGAGGAAATCACGCCACCTAAACCATCGAGTTCACACACAGTATTGTTTTGCGATAAACGGTAATTCACCCCTAACTGTTTGAGGGAGGCCAACATGTGGCGGATATCATCTGAGTCGAGCAGATTGGTGAGCGTGGTCGTACCTTGGGCTAAGGTGGCCAATAATAAGGCTCGATTTGAAATACTTTTTGAGCCCGGAATATTGATTTCACCGCGGACTTGCACAACAGGTTCAAGACGTAATTGCTTCATGAATAAATCTTCTTTCTCTATAGGGCGTCATCATCACGATCACGCGGACTGAATACGCAAAATGGCAACTTCACGCTACAGCGCGTCAAGTTAAGATTACAAATAAAAGGAGATTGGGGCCTTGTTGGTGCTTCGTCGTTATAAAATTACCGATTGTCGCTAAGGATTCAACCGTTTTTTCGAGAAAAATGGCATTTTGGTCAGATTATTTGCTGAGAACAGTGTAAAAATAACAAAAACGCAAAATTTAAGCGGTTAATTTATGATTTAACCGTATTTTTGGCAGGCTTTTTTGCCAAGATAACTAGCGTGTAATCACAGTTTTCACTTTAATTACTTTACCTTTCCGCGCTATTCTAGCCTCCAAACGATAAATAATGCATATCTGATACGAACAATCACGTTTGCACTATAACCAGAAAGGTAGATGGAGCTATGTTTAACTCACTCATCGCAATGCCAGCGGACCCCATCCTTGGCTTGTTAACTCAGTACCGCGAAGACTCTCACCCACAAAAAGTGGATTTAGGTGTGGGCGTTTATAAAGATCCTACCGGCGTTACCCCTATTCTAAGCTGCGTGAAAAAAGCGGAAAAATTCCGTCTCGATACCGAAACCACCAAAGTGTATATCGGCCCAACAGGCTCACCACAATTCAACACCTTGATGACGGAATTAGCCTTTGGTGCTGGCCACAGTGCCATTATCGCTAACCGTATCCGCACCGTTTCAACACCCGGTGGTACAGGCGCGCTGCGCGTGGCGGGTGACTTTATCAAACGCTGCAACCCGAATGCCGTGTTATGGGTAAGCGATCCAACGTGGGCAAACCATATCGGTTTATTCGAAGCAGCTGGTATTACTGTTAAAACCTATCCTTACTATGACTACGATAGCAAATCATTGAAATTTGATGAGATGCTTGCTGCATTATCGCAAGTAAATCCTGATGATGTGGTGTTATTCCACGCCTGTTGCCATAACCCAAGCGGAATGGATTTAACCACAGAGCAATGGGATAAAGTGGTTGCCCTGACAAAAGATCAAGGCTTTACGCCACTGATTGACATGGCCTACCAAGGCTTTGGTGATGGCGTTGATATTGATGCCTACGGCGTGCGTCATATGGCGGCAGCGGTCGATAATATGATCCTGTGCAGCTCATGCTCGAAAAACTTCGGTTTGTACCGTGAGCGTATTGGTTCCTGCTCTGTGATTGCCAAAGATGCCAATACCGCCAATATCGCGCAATCTGTACTGCTTTATGTGGTTCGCTGCCTCTACTCTATGCCACCTGCCCATGGCGCGGCGATTGTTGAGACGATTTTAGGATCGGCAGAATTGACCCAAGAATGGCTAGATGAACTGAAAGTAATGCGCGATCGCATTAACGGCAACCGCGCCATTTTAGTGGATAAACTTAAAGCCAATGGCGTAAACCGTGACTTTAGCTTTATCGCCCGCCAAAAAGGTATGTTCTCTTTCCTTGGGGTGGCTCCAGAGCAAGTGGCGCGCCTACAAAAAGAATTCAGCATCTATATGGTAGGTTCAAGCCGCATCAGTATTGCTGGGATCAGTGAAGATAACGTCGATTACTTAGCCCAATCAATTGGTAAAGTGCTCTAAGCGCCGCTGAGTTTATCTGCACCGCTCACTCTGCTGTATTCCCGCAATAAAGGAATACAGCAGAGTTCATTTACCGCCTCAAGTGTTAAATTTTTCAATCATCCCACCCGATCAGTTTTGGCAGTTCATTAACCTCAGTTTCATATTCACAATATGACAAGCAAGGCCACGTCTCACTGTTCAAGCATTTATTTTTAATCGTAAAACCACATTCTAGTGATTTTGACATCGCGGCGTTATCGCAATAAGCCACAAATTGTGACCTCGGTCGGCGGATTTCCATTTCATTAATCAGGACTGCGGCTATTTTCACTTTTTAAAGCCAACGCCACTGAGTAGATTAGTGGTCATCATAGAACTTGTGGATGTTCAGCCATGTTATTACAAGATAAATTAGTGCAAATCGTCACCAACCCGCTGCTTTCACCCAAGCAAAAATCCAACTATTTAGCATTAGAAGCGGAAGCCAGTTTGCCCTATATGTCGATATCGCCCGAGGTAAAAGCAGCGATGAATGACGGTATTATTTGCGACATGTTTGAAGGCCATGCGCCATTTAAACCACGCTATGTGTTGCCAGATTATGCCCGCTATCTAAAGCAAGGTTCAGAATATTTAGAGCTTTCACCGGCGCAGGATTTAGATGAAGCCATCAATGCCTTGACCATCCTTTATCATCATGTGCCATCGGTGACCAATATCCCCGTGTATTTAGGTCAGCTGGATGAAATATTAATGCCTTTCATCGAAGGAATGGATGCGGAAGTCCTTTATCGTAAACTTAAACTGTTCTGGATCATGCTCGACAGAACCCTGCCCGACGCCTTTATGCACGTCAATATTGGCCCGACAGACAACATTGTTTGCCGCACCCTACTGCGCATTGATGCCGAGTTAAAACAAGTTGCCCCCAATTTGACCTTTATGTACGACCCCGCCGTCACGCCAGATGATTTGTTGCTGCTTGCGACCACTAATATTTGTCACTGCAGTAAGCCGCATATCGCCAATTATCCTCTGCATGCCAGTGCGTTTGATGAGCACGGTTTTGGGATTGTCAGTTGCTACAATGCCTTGCCGTTAGCGGGCGGCGCCAATACCTTGGTTCGGCTCAATCTTAAAGAGGTCGCGTTAAAGGCCACTTCAATCAGTGATTTTTTTGATGCTGTCTTGCCAAATTACTGCTCACTCACCTTTGAACTTATCGAGGCACGCTCGGCATTTTTGCATCAAGAATCACACTTCTTTGACAGTTTTTTAGTTAAAGAGCAATTGATTGATGAGTCGCGTTTTGCGCCCATGTTTGGCATTTACGGTATGGCGGAAGCCGTGAATATTCTGCAGGCATTAACGGCCAGTGGAGAAGTTAAGTCAGCTAAACACCCTAGATATGGTCATGAAACGGATGCAAATCAGCTGGGCTATCGTATTTCTGCTGCGCTCGATGCCATAGTGAAATCCACACCCGTCGCACATGGTTACCATGGGCGGGCACTACTGCATTCACAGGGCGGTATTAGTATCGACAACGATGTGACTCCTGGCGTTCGCATCCCCTATGGCACTGAACCGAATCCCATCGCCCATATTCAAGCCCTAGCGCAACATCATCAGTATTATACGGCGGGGATTAGTGATATTTTGACTATCGATGAAACCGTAAAATCCAATCCTCAAGCCATGTTCCAACTGTGTAAAGCCGCGCTTGAGTTAGGTTTTAGGGAGTTTACCGCCAATGTCGCCTCTAACGATTTAATGCGCGTGACTGGCTATATGGTAAAACGCTCGGATATTGAAGCATTTAAACAGTGCGGATCGCGTCTCAATACCACAGGCTTAGCCGCAGAAGCTGCGGTTAATACAGGAATATTGCAACGACAAGCACGAGTTATCGCCCATGAGCACTCACCCCTGTGTTGTTAAATGAACCGGCCATAAATAAACAGGCAATAGTCAGTCAGCTATTGCCCTTTTCCTGTGTCGACGGGCCTGGCAGCAGGCTCGTATTATTCCTGCAGGGCTGCAACTATCAATGCAAAAACTGCCATAACCCACATACCATAGGCTTATGTGATGCTTGTGGCGATTGTGTCACCACCTGCCCTGAAAATGCGCTGACATTGATGAGTCTCAGTAATAAGCCTCGCATTCACTGGGATAGTGAGCGTTGTAGCCAATGCGATACTTGTCTTACCGTATGCCCGAAACAAGCGAGCCCTAAGGTCAGTCGTTACACAGTCGAGGAGATACTGACGATTCTCCATAGTCAGCGTCACTTTATTAATGGTATTACCGTGAGCGGCGGCGAAGCGAGCCTACAACTGCCATTTATTCTTGCGTTGTTTAAAGGAATTAAGGCGACAGAGTCGTTATCACACTTAACTTGCATGCTCGACACCAATGGCAGTTTAAGTCTAACGGGATTGCATAAACTGCAGCCCTTTTTAGATGGCGCTATGGTGGATCTTAAAGCGTGGCAGCAAGATACCCATAGGTACATTACCGGTCGTGATAACCATGCCGTGTTCAAATCAATCCAGTTATTGGCTAAACAGCAAAAACTGTATGAGGTGAGATTGCTGCACATTCCGAGCATCACGGATTATGAGGAAGAAATAGACGCACTAGCGACCTATTTACTTCTGCTAGGCCCAGATACGCGAGTTAAGTTAAATGCCTTTCACCATCATGGTGTTGTCGATGAAGCACTCAATTGGCCAAGCTGTAAACAAGCCGATATTGAACGCTTAGCCGCAACCCTTACAAAGCGAGGCGTAACCAATCTCGTGTTACCTTCTATATACCTTTAACGACTGCAAAGCAAAATTTGCTCATAAAGCCAGCGCAGTGCGGGATCTTTCATGCTTTGACTATGCCAAACTAGGCTGTAAGCCACTTTACCATATTCTATAGGCAAAGATTTAATCGTTAAGCCTTGAGCTTGGCTAGCGATGGATGCCCAGCGGCGCGAGCAGGTAAAGAGCAACTCACTGTGATGGCACATTAACGCCGCACTGCCAAAGTCTGGGACCGAAATGGGAACGGCACGTTTTTTAGATTGTTGGGCGAGCAAAATATCAAAAAAAGGCGTGCTCAGATCTGTGTCTGTAATGCCAATATGGCTAAAACTCAGGTAATCATCGAAGCTGATATGCGGCTGTTTAGCCAAGGGATGGGATGAATTCATCAGGCAGATCATTTCATCGCTAAACAAGGTTTCCCACACTAGATCGTCTTGAAGAGGATTAGGTTGACTCAGATCGTGGGGTAACAGCACAAAATCTAATGTACCTTTAAGCAATCCATCAAAACCAATATTGTCTTTGCTGTAAATATCGAGGCGGATATTAGGAGCCAAGCTCAGAATATGGGCACTGAGCTTGGCGGCCAGCAGTTCAAAGGTGCTTTCCCGCATCGCAAGCGAAAAACGCCCCTCAAAATGAGCAGGGTTAAACGCATCCTGACTCATGATCTGATTCATATCATTGATCATCTGCTGCACGCTTGGCCCTAATCGTCTTGCCAGTGGGGTTGCTACCAGTGAGTTGCCGTTACGATAGAACAGTTCATCGTTTAAACTGTCCCTGAGCTGGCTTAAGGTTTTACTGACGGATGAGGGACTTAAACATAAACGTTCGGCACTGGCGGTTACGCTCAGGGTATCGAGCATCACATGCAAAGTGATCAAATGCTTCATACTAATCCGCGAAAGCTTGGCCAAATCCATCGGTGACATCCTATTGATTTATCGTGTACACGCATTTAAAGATACGTTCTTTTAATCATGATAAACAATAGCATACAACTAACCCAGCATCTTATTCAGTAATGCGCGTCAGCTCACAGGCTTTCTCACAGCGAGTGTTCTTGAAGGCATCTGGTCTCAACGTCATCTTGCTTAACGCTATTGTCGATAAATTAAAGCTAACAAAAAAGCGAATGCATTTGAGCATTCGCTTTTGGGATGTCTCACTTGAGATGGCTAACTGATGATCAACATTCAATAAGCATAACGTTGATATTCAGGCAGAAAAGCCTAGACGCTAAGCGTCGCAAGCTAATGAGTGACTCAATACAGCTAAGCCTAGCTATGTTTGTTTGCAAACTCATTCATAAACTTGACCAAAGCAACTACACCATCGAGTGGCATTGCATTATAGAGGCTAGCACGCATACCCCCTACGATACGATGGCCCTTTAAGGCTACGAGTCCAGCTATTTGGGCTTGCTTTAGGAACTCACTATCGAGTGCTTCGTTGACTAATTGGAAAGTCACGTTCATTTGTGAGCGGTTCGCTGCAACAACCCCATTACGGTAGAAAGCATTACCATCAATGCATTGATATAACATCTGCGCTTTTTGTTGATTAATTTTTGCAATACTCGCAATGCCGCCAATGGACTTAAGCCAAGCAAAGACTTCAGCGGCGAGATACCAAGCAAAGGTTGGCGGTGTGTTGAACATAGAGTCATGCTCAACGGCTAAACGATAGTCCATGATGGACGACTGCGGTAAACTCGGCAGTTTTAACATGTCATCGCGCACTATCACTATCGACAGACCCGATGGACCTATGTTCTTTTGTGCGCCAGCGTAAATCAAACCGTAGCGGCTGACGTCGATTTCACGTGACATAATGGTTGACGATAAATCGGCAACAATTGGCCAAGGTGAGTCTAATTCATCAAAAATTTCGATACCATCTACTGTCTCATTAGGGCAATAGTGAACATAGCGATAATCGGCATCAATTTTATGTAAGTCAGGTAAGACAACCGCATTGAGTCCATTGTGTTTTTCAACAATATTCAGACTATCAATCTGCGCTTCACCCACGAGCTTTTGTGCTTCGGCTAACGCGGCAGATGACCATTGGCCACTGACTAAATACAGGGCTCGGCCATGATTACCTAAAAAATTATTCACAACAGCGGAGAACTGTCCACGACCACCGCCGTGCATAAATAGCACATGGTAATTTGTGGGGATCTGCATCAGTTCACGTAAATCGGACTCGGCTTGTTGTGTAAGCGCGATGAACTCTTTACTTCGGTGGCTGATTTCCATCACGGAAACGCCTTGGCCATTCCAATCAAGTAATTCCTGTTGTGCTTTTTTCATTACCGCTGCGGGTAACATTGCAGGTCCAGCACAGAAATTATAAATCGCGCTCACTGACACTCTCCTTAATCCCAACCATGATGTAGGTATTGATAAATACGAAACCATTCTAAAACGAACAATGCTATCAACATCAATGCCATTAAAAAAACGAGCGTCCAATTGGACGCTCGTTAATATGACACTTAATTACTCTTCGTCTTGCTCATCATCAGCAAGTTCGTCTTCATCTTCGTCCAACTCTTCTTCGTCATCCAGCGCTTCTTCAAGCGCCTCGTCGGCTAATTCGCCTTCGATAATGACAGGAACAATCGGTAAACCGTTTTCATCCAGCTCGACTTCATCTTCTTCAGTTTGGATTTCGTCGATACGTTGTAGGCCGACCACTTTCTCGTCGCCCGCAGTACGGATAATCGTTACACCTTGAGTGTTACGGCCAATGATAGACACGCCGCTCGCAGGTGTACGCACTAAGGTACCTTTATCACTGATGAGCATAAGTTCGTCGTTAAGACCGACTTGAACAGCCCCAACAACAGCGCCATTACGTTCGCTCACCTTGATTGAAACCACACCTTTAGTCGCACGGCTCTTCGCAGGATATTCAGACAGTTGCGTCCGTTTACCGTAACCGTTTTCAGTCACAGTCAGAATCGCGCCATCGCCTTTGGGTACAATAAGCGACACGACTTTCTGACCTTCTTCTAAACGGATACCACGAACGCCTGTTGCAGTACGGCCCATAGGACGTAAGGACAAGACTTCTTCACCGGTTTCAGGATCGGTTTTCACTTCGCCAGTTTCAGAATCACGTACTTTCTCACCAAAGCGAACCACTTTACCTTCGTTCGAGAACAACATGATTTCGTCATCACCGTTAGTGATATCGACACCGATCAGTTGGTCACCGTCTTTGAGGTTAACGGCGATAATACCGTTTGCACGTGGATTGCTATAAGCAGTTAGTGCGGTTTTCTTCACAGTACCGTGTGAGGTCGCCATGATGATGTACTTGTCAGCCGCGTATTCACGTACTGGCAGAATCGCAGTAATGCGCTCGCCATCGGATAACGGCAGCAAGTTAACAATTGGACGACCACGGGCTGTACGGCTCGCTAATGGCAGTTGATACACTTTGAGCCAGTACATCTTACCAAAATCAGAGAAGCACAAAATGGTGTCATGGGTATTGGCAACTAACAGCTTCTCGACGAAATCTTCGTCTTTCACTTTGGTGGCCGCTTTACCTTTACCACCACGGCGCTGGGCTTGGTAATCGGTCAACGGTTGATACTTGGCATAACCTAAGTGCGACAGTGTTACTACAACGTCTTCTTCGTTGATCAAGTCTTCAAGACTCATATCGACTTCGTTGGCATTGATCACTGTACGGCGCGCATCACCATATTCTTCAAGGATTTGAACTAATTCTTCCTTGATGACTTCCATCAAACGCTCAGGACTGCGCAAAATAAACAGCAGACCCGCGATAAATTCGAGTAATTCTTCGTATTCGGCGATGATCTTATCGTGTTCAAGACCGGTTAAACGGTGTAAACGCAGTTCCAGAATGGCCTGAGCTTGTTGCTCAGTCAGGAAGTATTGACCGTCACGAATACCATATTGTGGCTCTAACCACTCTGGACGCGCGGCGTCATCGCCCGCTTTTTCCAGCATGCCTTGAACGTGGCCTAATTCCCAACCTTGCTCAACCAATTTCACTTTGGCATCCGCAGGCGTTGGTGAGGCTTTGATCAGTGCAATAATCGGGTCAATGTTAGCCAGTGCAACCGCCAGCGCTTCCAAAATATGGGCACGCTCACGGGCTTTACGCAGTTCAAATACGGTACGACGCGTCACCACTTCACGGCGATGCAGAATAAAGCATTCGAGCATTTCTTTAAGGTTAAACAGTTTAGGCTGCCCATTGGTCAGGGCCACCATGTTAATCCCGAAAGAACACTGCATTTGCGTTTGAGCATAAAGGTTATTTAGTACAACCTCGCCCACTTCACCGCGCTTAATTTCGATAACGATACGCATACCGTCTTTATCAGACTCGTCGCGTAGGCCGCTGATCCCTTCAAGCTTTTTATCTTTAACCAGCTCGGCAATCTTCTCGATTAAACGGGCTTTGTTTACTTGATATGGGATTTCAGTGACGATTATACGCTCACGGCCATTATCTTCGGTTTCCACATCTGCCAGAGCACGCATGATCGCGCGGCCACGGCCAGTTTTATAGGCATCAATAATGCCTTTACGGCCGTTGATAATCGCTGCAGTGGGGAAATCCGGACCTGGAATGTATTCCATCAACTGTTCAATCGACAGTGAAGGCTCTTCAATCAATGCCAAACAGCCTTTCACAACTTCCGTTAGGTTGTGTGGTGGGATGTTGGTTGCCATACCTACCGCAATACCCGATGAACCGTTAATTAACAGGTTAGGTACGCGTGTAGGTAATACAGCTGGGATCTGTTCTGTACCGTCGTAGTTAGGGACGAAATCCACTGTCTCTTTTTCAAGATCAGCTAGTAATTGGTGCGCTAACTTATCCATACGGATTTCGGTATAACGCATTGCCGCCGCTGAGTCACCGTCGACCGAACCGAAGTTACCTTGGCCGTCTACTAAGGTGTAACGCAGTGAGAATGGCTGGGCCATACGGACGATAGTGTCATAAACAGCAGAATCACCATGGGGGTGATATTTACCGATGACGTCACCGACCACACGGGCTGATTTTTTGTAAGGCTTGTTCCAATCGTTCTTCAATTCACTCATGGCAAACAGAACGCGGCGATGAACCGGCTTTAAGCCGTCGCGCACGTCTGGTAATGCACGTCCCACGATAACGCTCATGGCGTAATCAAGGTACGAATTCTTTAGTTCGTCTTCGATATTAATTGGCGAAATAGATGATGCCAGATCAGTCATAAACTGCTCGTTCCCCTGAAAAATAGCTGACAACGTATAATCCGTATCATTGCCTAGCCCAAAAACGTGATTTGGCATTCTAACACAGTTATTTAATGTCGCCAGACCTATCATTATCGAATTGAGAGTCTGGTGGCTTAATAGATGAAAACACTGTCAATTTGGTCGTTTGTGCGATAAACAAGCGTTGAAATTCACGGCTTACGATGAGGAAAAATCGTCAAAGGGATAAAGTAAAAGGTCGATACGGAGCACAACAATTAACATAAAAGCAGATAACTGCTGAAAATTCACTCGACCACAAGGGCTTAGCTCAGTCGAGCACTTTGTTTATCAAACATAGTCGTTATAATAGCCGCACAATACAGCTTCTTCAGGTAATAGCATGCATCAGAATACCAATGTAGACCCACAGGAAATCGCAAAGTTTGAACGTATGGCCGAAACTTGGTGGGATCTCAACGGCGAATTTAAGCCGCTGCATCTATTAAACCCGCTGCGCTTAAACTATATCGATCAAACCGCAGGCGGTATTTTCGGCAAGAAAGTGCTCGATGTCGGCTGTGGTGGCGGCATATTGTCTGAAAGCATGGCCCGCATCGGCGCCGAGGTTGATGGCTTAGATATGGGTGATGAGCCCTTAGAAGTCGCCCGCCTACATGCCCTCGAAACAGGCGTGAGCATTAATTATGTAAAAAATACTGCCGAGGCCCACAGCCAAGATCATCAAGCCTATTACGATGTGGTGACCTGCATGGAAATGCTCGAACATGTACCCGATCCACAATCTGTGATTAAAGCATGCTGTGACATGGTCAAACCCGGTGGTCATGTGTTTTTCTCCACCATCAACCGCAACATTAAATCCTACGTGCACACCATTTTAGGTGCGGAATATTTGCTAAAAATGCTGCCAGTTGGCACCCACGAGCATAAAAAATTCATTAAGCCTTCGGAGCTGATTGAGCTAGTAGATAATACCGATCTTATCTGTACCGATGCCTTAGGGGTAAGCTACAACCCATTGACGGGCATTTTTAAGTACACGCCTAAGGTTGATGTGAATTACATGATAGCGACGCGTAAGGTTGATTAATATGAGTCTGGCACAGATCAAAGGCGTACTGTTCGATCTCGATGGCACCTTAGCCGATACCGCGCCGGATCTGGTGCAAGCCCTCAATTTAAGTCTTCAAGACGTCGGCATCGCCGCGCAGCCGTTAGCGGCCATGCGCTACGCCGCATCCCACGGCAGTTTTGCCTTAGTCGATGCCGCGATCCCTGATGCGGCAGAAGATCTTCGGTCTCAAGTACAGCAAGGGTTGCTCGCCCACTATCAGCGTATAAATGGCGATCATTGTGCGCTATTTACAGGCATAGCAGCATTACTCGATTGGCTCGAGTTAACTCAGCTGCCGTTTGGGGTGATCACCAACAAGCCTGCGCGCTTTACCCGTCCCTTATTGCGAAAACTGAATTTACACTTGCGTATGCCCGTTATCATCAGTGGCGATTCTACAAAACACCCAAAACCCCACACTGCACCTATGCTGTTAGGCGCACAACAACTGAACTGTGCTCCAGAGCACATTTTGTATCTTGGGGATGCCGAGCGAGATCTGCTCGCGGCCAAGGCTGCTGGCATGTTAGGCGGCGTGGCCCTATGGGGTTATCTGGGCGTGAACGACAAGCCGTTGCAATGGCCAGCGCACGCGCATTTTGCGAGCCCAACTGAGCTACATCAAGCACTAATCGAAGCATTGGCTTAACAACATCAACCAAAAACAGCGCCTACAATGCTCACGAATAAGGCATCCAATACGTAACTTCACTGACGAACATCAGTGTGTCAGCATACTATTTATGACCCACGGAAAAAGTCAGGCGGATAAAAGATCGGCACTCGTGAGCGATCGCGATCTAAAGAAAAGGATCGCCTAAAAATCCCCCATGAGTGTGACACGCTAACCTGAAATTGAGCTTCAAGGTTAGTCGTTACTAACGCAAAATTTTATCCTCACGTTATCCACAAGATGTCCCCTGAATTCAGACTTGCAAATAGGGGCAAACCTCACTATCTTGTATCCCATATAATTTAAAACACCATATCTTGTGTATAGGTAACAATCAGACACACTAGAAGCTCGCCGCTTAATTGACTCGTTTTTAACCAGTCAGCTGTATTTAAGGGACGATTATTGATTGTTTTACAAGGATACGTACGGTGATTTTGCTCACCTAAATACATATAAGAACCAAGGCCTATCTCCAAATGAATAGCACTATGACAGTCACAAAACGCTGTGGCGATCGTGAGAATATCGATCTCGAAAAAATACACCGCGTAATTACTTGGGCAGCCAAGGGATTAAAAAACGTTTCTGTTTCTGAAGTTGAACTTCGCTCGCACCTACAGTTTTTCGATGGCATCCCAACCGAAGCTATCCATGAAACCATTATCAAGGCTGCGGCGGATTTAATTTCTCCAGAATCACCAGACTATCAGTTCCTTGCTGCCCGTTTAGCGGTGTTTCATTTGCGTAAGAAGGCCTTCGGTCAGTTCGAGCCGCCCGCATTGTATGCTCACGTGACTAAGTTGGTTGAGCTGGGTAAATACGATCAACACATTTTAAGAGATTACACCCGCGAAGAGCTGGATGTGATGGATACCTATATCGACCACTGGCGCGATATGGATTTTTCCTACGCTGCAGTAAAACAGCTGGAAGGCAAGTATTTAGTTCAAAACCGTGTTACCCACGAAATCTATGAGAGCGCACAGTTCCTTTACATTTTGGTTGCGGCTTGCTTGTTTGCCCGTTATCCAAAAGAGACGCGCCTGAAATACGTTAAAGATTTCTATGACGCGGTATCAACTTTTAAACTGTCGCTGCCAACGCCAATTATGGCCGGTGTGCGCACCCCAACGCGTCAGTTTAGCTCTTGCGTACTGATCGAATGTGGTGACAGCTTAGATTCCATCAACGCGACCGCTTCGTCTATCGTGAAATACGTCAGCCAACGTGCGGGTATCGGTATTAACGCCGGTCGTATTCGCGCCTTAGGTAGCCCAATTCGTGGTGGTGAAGCCTTCCACACAGGTTGCTTACCTTTCTATAAGTATTTCCAAACCGCAGTGAAGTCGTGTTCTCAAGGCGGCGTGCGTGGCGGTGCTGCGACCCTGTTCTACCCTATTTGGCACTTAGAAGTCGAATCTCTGCTGGTATTGAAAAATAACCGCGGCGTCGAAGACAACCGTATCCGTCATTTAGACTACGGTGTGCAGCTGAACAAAGTCATGTATCAACGTCTGATCAAAGGCGAAAACATTAGTTTATTTAGCCCATCTGACGTACCTGGCTTGTACGATGCTTTCTTTGAAGATCAAAACGAATTCGAACGTTTATATGTGCAATATGAGCAAGACAGCAGCATTCGTAAGAAAACCATAAAAGCCGTTGAGCTGTTTTCACTGATGATGCAAGAGCGCGCTTCAACGGGCCGTATCTACATTCAGAACGTGGATCACTGCAACACTCACAGCCCGTTTGATTCAAAAGTCGCGCCGATCAGACAGTCTAACCTGTGTCTTGAAATCGCCCTGCCGACTAAACCATTAAACAACATCGATGATCCAGAAGGTGAAATCGCGCTTTGTACGCTGTCAGCACTTAACTTAGGTTCTATCAAAGAGTTATCTGATATTGAGCCATTAGCCGACCTCGCCGTACGCGCACTGGATAATCTATTGGACTATCAAGATTACCCTATCAAAGCCGCGCAAATCGCCTCGATGAATCGCCGTACCTTAGGCATAGGCGTGATCAACTTCGCTAACTATTTAGCGAAAAACGGCATGAAGTATTCCGATGGTAGTGCGAACGCTTTAACCCACAGAACCTTCGAAGCGATTCAGTACTATTTACTGAAAGCCTCAATGAACTTAGCCAAAGAGCAAGGTGCGTGTCCGTTATTCCACGAGACCACTTACTCTCAAGGTATTTTGCCAATTGATACCTACAAACGTGATTTGGATAAAATTTGTGCCGAACCATTGCACTTAGACTGGGAATCACTGCGTAGCGATATCAAGCAATATGGCCTGCGTAACTCGACGCTGTCGGCATTAATGCCATCAGAAACCTCGTCGCAAATCTCCAATGCGACCAATGGTATTGAGCCACCACGTGGCCTTATCAGCGTGAAATCGAGCAAAGACGGTCAGCTAAAACAAGTGGTACCTGATTTCGATACACTGAAAGATAGCTATGAATTGCTGTGGAAAATGCCAAGCAACGACGGTTACTTACAGTTAGTGGGTATTATGCAGAAATTCGTTGACCAAGCGATTTCTGCTAACACTAACTACGATCCTTCACGTTTTGAAGGCCGTAAAGTACCCATGCAAACCCTGCTGAAAGATTTGCTCAATGCTTACAAGTTAGGTGTTAAAACGCTTTACTACCATAACACTCGCGATGGTGCGTCGGATTCACACGATGACATCACCAATTTAGAGAAAGAAGATGACGGTTGCGCCGGCGGCGCATGTAAAATCTAGTCTTTAACTTTAACGTTAACGGTTTTATAGGGATCCCGATTGAGTGGATCCCTATCCATTGGAAAAATAGCACCATGGCCTACTCTACCTTCTGTCAAACACCTAACGATGCCACCCGTGAACCTATGTTTTTAGGTCAATCGGTCAACGTGGCTCGTTACGATCAACAAAAATATGAAGTGTTCGAAAAACTGATAGAAAAGCAGTTATCTTTCTTTTGGCGCCCGGAAGAAGTAGACGTCAGTCGCGATAAGATTGACTACGGTGCATTGCCTGATCATGAAAAACACATCTTTATTTCGAATCTGAAATACCAAACCCTACTCGACTCGATTCAAGGCCGCTCGCCCAATGTGGCCTTTTTGCCGCTGGTGTCACTGCCTGAATTAGAAACCTGGATTGAGACTTGGTCTTTCTCTGAGACGATTCACTCGCGCTCATACACCCACATCATTCGCAATATTGTTAACGATCCTTCAGTGATCTTCGACGATATCGTCGTGAACAAAGAAATCTTAAGCCGTGCGACCGATATCGCCGCTTATTACGATCATTTGATCCAACTGACTCAGATATTCCATTTACTCGGTGCAGGAACCCATGTCATCGATGGCAAAGAAGTCATAGTAAACACCCGCACCCTGAAAAAAGCCTTGTACCTGTGCATGATGTCAGTCAACGCCCTAGAAGCCATTCGTTTCTATGTTAGCTTCGCCTGCTCATTTGCCTTTGCTGAACGTAAGCTCATGGAAGGTAACGCGAAAATTATTCGCTTAATCGCCCGTGATGAAGCCTTACACTTAAACAGCACTCAGCATATTTTAAGCATCATGCAAGGCGGTAAAGACGATCCAGAAATGGGTGAAATTGCTGCAGAATGCCAACAGGAAGCTTTCGATTTATTCTTCAAAGCCGCAGAGCAAGAAAAAGAATGGGCCAAATACCTGTTCAAAGACGGCTCTATGATAGGTTTGAATGAACAGATCCTGTGCCAATACGTTGAGTTTATTACTAATCAACGCATGAAGTCGGTGAATCTACCGCAACCATACCCAGAAATAACCAATCCATTACCTTGGATGAAAAACTGGTTAGAAAGCGATGCAGTGCAAGTTGCACCACAGGAAGTTGAAGTCTCTTCATACCTTGTCGGCCAAATTGACTCCGCGGTTGATGGTGATGAGTTCCTCGACTTCGATCTATAAGACACTTAAAAGTGACGTTACAAAATGGCATTAAAACAGTGACATCAAAAAAACGGCCACAAAACCTGTTTGCGAAGGCGCCAATCGTGCGCCTTCAAGGTCAACCTGTGTTGCTCTTTACCGAGCAACAAGGCACTTTGCTGCAAGCGCTCGAAGCCAAAAAAGTCAAAATCTTCTCAGAATGTCGCAACGGTTTCTGCGGTGCCTGCAAAACACGCGTCATCAGCGGAAAAGTCAGCTACTTAAACGAACCCTTAGCCGAACTCAAACATGATGAATGTTTACCCTGCTGCTGTGTGCCTACCGAAGATTTAGAGCTGGACTTGTCACCTGAAGGTGCAGCTGTGGTCACCTATGCGTGTCAATCTCATCAGAATAAAGCCAGTTTGGCTAAGCCAAAGCAAACACAAAATGTAGCAAGTGACACATGCACGCAGAAACAGGCAGTGTTTGAAGACTCATAACGGCAAGACTCGATTGTTCAATAAGCTGCTTTAAACAAGATGTGGCGTTAAAACCCAAAATCGCTTTAAAACAAAAATGAGCTTTTAAACAAAGAGTATCTCTTAAACAAAGAGTAGCTTTAAGACAAACAGCCCCTTTCAATACAGCCTTATTCAATCCGCGCCATTAGATACCAAACGTTTTAAAACCCACTATTCTCCCTTCCCTCTATTTACAATGCATTCACACAAAAAAAACTAAAACAACCTAAAACAAAAAAGCCTGAACACAAGTTCAGGCTTTCAGAATCTAACATTGAATACTTAAGATTTAAAACGTAAGTCTTATCGACTTTCTATAAACGCATTGCCAGTTCAGCGCCTTGGCGGATTGCACGCTTAGCATCAAGCTCTGCCGCGACATCTACGCCACCAATCAGATGCACAGGCAGGCCCGTCGCTTTCATCTCATCCACTAACGTGCGATTCGATTCTTGCCCAGCACACAAAACGACGTTATCAACGGCCAGCACTTCAGCGGTTTCACCCACGCGAATATGCAGTCCGGCATCATCAAACTTATCGTAACTCACGCCCGTTTTCATCTTCACATCATGTTGCTTAAGCACAAGACGGTGGATCCAGCCGGTAGTTTTACCTAAGCCCTTGCCCATCTTCGACGTTTTACGTTGCAGTAAAAACACCTTACGATGATCAGTATTGTCGGAATGAGGTTCAGTTAGGCCGCCTGCATGCAGGTAAGTTTTATCTATGCCCCACTGTTGCAGCCATTTATCGGGGTTCAAGGTGCTCGACTGGCGCTCACACAAAAAGTGCGCCATATCGAACCCTATACCGCCAGCGCCAATCAAGGCCACCGTATTACCGACAGTCACTTCACCCGAGAGCACTTTTTGATAATCGACCACCCGTGGGTCGTCAAAACCGGGTAAGACTAAATCACGCGGCACAACGCCTGAGGCGATTACCACTTCATCAAACTTTTCGGTCGCCAGCACACTGGCATCGAGACGAGTGTTTAATCTCAGCTCCACCTTATGCAGCTTAATTTGGTTAATGAAATAACGAATAGTCTCGTTAAACTCTTCTTTCCCAGGGATTTTACGGGCGAGATTAAACTGACCACCCACCTCGGATTTCGCTTCAAACAAAACAACGTCATGGCCACGCATGGCGGCATAGACAGAAAACGCCATGCCCGCAGGGCCTGCACCCATCACCGCAATACGCTTTTTATTTACTGTGGGTAAGAAGTTGATTTCAGTCTCATAACAGGCGCGAGGATTCACTAAGCAAGTTGCGCGCTTGAGGGAAAAAGTATGATCAAGACAAGCTTGGTTGCAGCCAATGCAGGTGTTGATAAGCTCCGGTGTGTTCGCAGCCGCTTTATTCACGAACTCGGGATCGGCGAGGAAAGGCCGCGCCATCGACACCATGTCAGCTTGACCAGAGGCGATAATCTGCTCACCAATCTCAGGGGTGTTAATGCGGTTAGTCGCAATTAAGGGAACGGAAACAGATTGTTTGAGCTTTTCCGTCACCCACGCAAAGGCGCCACGGGGCACGCTTGTCGCAATGGTCGGTACACGCGCTTCATGCCAGCCAATACCGGTATTTAGAATGGACACGCCAGCTTGCTCTAACCACTGCGCCAGTTGTACCACTTCATCCCAAGTCGAACCATTATCCACCAGATCGAGCATGGATAAACGGAAGATAATGATGAAATCTTTACCAACTTTTGCCCGTATCGCGTTAACAATCTCAATCGGGAATTGCGCCCGTTTTTCAAACGCACCACCCCATTCATCGGTGCGGGTGTTGGTGCGCGCACTGACAAACTGATTGATCAAATATCCTTCAGAGCCCATCACCTCAACACCATCGTAACCCGCTTTCTTGGCAAGGGCGGCGGAGCTGGCGTAATCCTTAATGGTCGAGCACACTTGGCGACTAGACATAGCAGACGGCGTAAAAGGTGTAATGGGTGATTTAATCTTGCTCGGTGCTTGGGAAAAAGGATGATAGCCATAACGTCCCGCATGCAAAATTTGCATACAGATCTTACCGCCAGCCTCATGCACCGCCTGCGTTACCACGCGATGCTTACCCACTTGCCAAGGAAAACTCAGCTGACAGGCATGGGGCGTAAGGCGACCACGAAGATTGGGGGAAATACCACCCGTCACAATCAAACCTACACCGCCCAGAGCGCGTTCTTTATAAAACACTGCCAGTTTCTCAAATCCGCCCTTTTCTTCTTCCAAACCTGTATGCATTGAGCCCATAAGCACACGGTTTTTGAGCTGGGTAAATCCCAGATCTAAGGGTTCTAATAAATGGGGAAACGACATTCAAACATCCTTTTAAAACAAGTGATTTAAATCAGCATACCTTGTGTCAAATCTAAGCTCAACCGTTGGATCGAGGCCATCAGTCAAAATCCTTTACAATTGTGTTTAGCCTGTAGCGCCATTTTCAGTTAGCATTGGCAGATTGGACTTATAAAGGAGTGGCAGATGTCCGCTAACCCATCGTTTTTCAAGAGAATATGTTTGTTTATTTGGCACACCCTGAACGGGACACGTAAACTCATCCTCAATCTAATCTTTTTTGGACTCTTAGCCGCGATCATTATCTCCATTGGCAGTAGCGAAGATATCCAAGTTGAAGATAATTCGGCACTGGTGCTTAATTTAGCCGGCTCTATTGTCGATCAGAAACAACAAGTCGATCCCTTAGAAGCCGCATTCAAACAAGGCCAAAATGCCAACGCCGATGGTGAAATCCTACTCGCCGATGTGCTTTATGTCATTGACAATGCAGCGCAAGATCAACGTATTAGCGTACTAGTGCTCGATCTGGTCGATCTTAAACGTGCAGGGATCAGCAAACTACAATCTATCGGAAATGCACTCAATCGCTTTAAAGAGAGCGGTAAAAAAGTCATCGCCATCGGCAACTACTACGAGCAAAATCAATATTTCCTCGCCAGTTTTGCCGACACCATTTACCTCAATCCCCAAGGCGGTGTCTCGCTTGATGGCCTGAGTATGTACAACCAATATTTCAAATCGGCCTTAGAAAAACTCAAAGTCAAAGCGCATATTTTCCGCGTGGGGACCTTTAAATCTGCAGTTGAACCCTACATACGTGACAATATGTCAGATGCTGCGCGGGAAGCCAGTAGTGCACTGTTAGCCGATGTATGGCAAAGCTACACACAAACTGTCGCAGGCAATCGTAATATCGAACCGAATTCTCTGGTGCCCGACGCAACCACTTATTTGGCAGAGCTCGATAAAGCCAATGGCGATTCAGCCACAATGGCAATCAACATGAAATGGGTTGATAACCTAGCGACCACAGAAGATTTTCGTAAAACCATGCTAGAAACCGTAGGAAAAGCCAGCAGTGGTGACAGTTTCAAGCAAGTCAGTTTTTATGATTACTTAACCTTAGTGACACCATTACCCAGCTTTGTAGAGCAAGACAGTGTTGGTATTATTGTGGCAAGTGGCACAATTTTGAACGGCACTCAACCTGCGGGCCAAATTGGCGGCGAAAGCACCGCCGAACTGCTACGTAAGGCACGTTTTGATAAGCACATTAAAGCCTTAGTATTACGTGTTGATAGCCCTGGCGGTAGCGCCTTTGCCTCTGAGCAAATTCGTCAAGAATTACTGGCACTTAAAGCAGCAGGTAAGCCCGTGGTTGTGAGCATGGGCAGTTTAGCCGCATCCGGTGGTTACTGGATTTCAGCCAGTGCCGACTATATCTTCGCAACGCCAACGACGCTCACGGGTTCGATTGGGATCTTTGGTATGATTACTACCTTTGAAGATTCATTGGCCAGTATAGGCGTGCATACCGATGGCGTATCGACCTCAGAATGGGCAGGATTATCAGTTACCCGCACACTTTCCCCCCAGATTGAAGCGATTATCCAACGTCATATTGAACGCGGCTATTCGGACTTTATCTCCCTGGTCGCTAAAGAACGTAAGATGACCATAGAACAAGTCGATAAGATTGCTCAAGGCCGCGTTTGGAGCGGTAAAAAGGCTCTTGAACTTGGCTTAGTCGATGAACTGGGTGATGTAGATGAAGCCATAGCTAAAGCCGCTAAACTCGCGGATATGACGCTATTTGATACCCGCGTCATCGAACAAGAGCTGACACCCGAACAAAAATTCATGCAGCAGATGTTTGCCTCAGTATCGAGTTACCTGCCCGCCTCACTAAGTCAGTCATCGATGTTAGAGCAAATGCTACAACAGTGGACTAGCAGTTTGAAAACGTTAACCTCTTTTGATGATCCAAATAACGTCTACATCTACTGTGATAGTTGCAATATGATGAACTAAATCTGCTAGCGTCTAGGTTGCTGCTCGCAACGTCAAGATGATGACAAAGACAAAGCCCGGATCTCCGGGCTTTTTTATTGGGTTTATGTCAGTAAAATCGTATAATTCGGCCACTTGAAGCTAAAGAAAACGACAAGAATGACTAAACGCTCCATTTATGTTGCCTATACTGGCGGCACCATCGGTATGCAAAAGACCGATAACGGCTTTGTCCCCGTCGCGGGATTCCTGACTCAGTGCGTGCAATCTATGCCTGAGTTTTACCATGAAGAAATGCCGACATTTGTGATCCACGAATACTGCCCGCTTATCGACTCTTCCAATATGGCACCAACCGATTGGCAGATGATCGCCGACGATATACAAGCCAATTACGATAAGTACGATGGCTTTGTAATCCTTCACGGCACAGATACCATGGCGTACACGGCTTCGGCACTGTCGTTTATGCTGCAAGGCCTATCAAAACCTGTGATAGTGACGGGCTCGCAAATTCCCCTCGCCCAGTTGCGCTCAGACGGCCAAACTAATTTATTGAACTCACTCTACATAGCGGCGAATTATCCAGTTGCGGAAGTGTGTTTATTCTTCAATAACAAACTCTTTAGGGGCAATCGCTCGACTAAGGCCCACGCCGACGGTTTCGATGCTTTCGCCTCACCCAACTTCCCGCTACTGCTTGAGGCGGGGATCAAAATCAATCTGCGCGCAGGCAAAATCACGGTCGCCAACGATACCCCATTAGAAGTCGCTCATATCAGCCCACAACCTGTCGGTGTGGTGACCTTGTATCCTGGGATATCAACACAGATTTTTGAGAACATTCTGCAACAGCCAGTTAAAGCCCTCATACTGCTAACATTTGGTGTGGGTAACGCGCCGCAGGATGCCGCCTTACTCAAAACCTTAAGGCAAGCAGATGAACGTGGCATAGTGCTGGTGAATCTAACCCAATGTTTCCAAGGTAAGGTGAATATGGGCGGCTACGCCACAGGCAATGCATTAGCCAAAGCAGGCGTGATCAGTGGCGCCGATATGACCATAGAAGCGGCCTTAGCAAAACTGCATTATTTGCTATCTAAAAATTTGCAGCCAGCTGAGATAAAAGCGGCCATGTTACAAAATCTAGTCGGTGAACTGAGCATAGATTAAAGATAGTGTCTTCTAATCTGTTTGTTGCCCTCAAACGCTAGCAACAAAAAAAGCCCATATTTGATGGGCTTTTTTGATTTAAACTCAGACTAGATTTTAGTTCAGACTTAACAGCACTAAATGAGCGTTTATTTTAAGACTTTTGCGGACCAAGAGTTGCATTGAAGTTATTTGATATCAAATCAATGTTAGCATTGATATCACTAACAAAAGATAAAATGCTAGCTCCCCTTGCCAACCTCAGACTTACACCTAATTCCTAATAAAGCACACCTTGCAAGCCGATCTGCGCGGCCAGTCAGAAATTATAAATCCTGCGCTTTAAAGCCAGCAATCGGCTCACCGCGGAATTGCTTTTTCAGCTCGGCCTTAGACAGCTCATTTATTTTACCGTCAGATGCAATAGTGAAATGCTCTGTTTGCTCAAGCTTACGCGCTTGATACAACATCACCACCTGCAGAGTCGATTCACGCTGAGTCTCACTCAACACAGTACCATCCTCCCACTTACCCAGCTCAGCAGCACTGCGAAGCCTTTCATAAACTTCAATGGGCATTTGATCGATCACTTGATTGATATCCGTCATACACTTTTCCGCTTATGTAACACGATTCTGACTCGTGTAATGAGATAACCTACAAAACCAAACACAAAGCATATTCCGGCGATATTCGCCCGCATACCTTCGGCGGGTTCCCCACCCCAAAACCAAATCACCACACCAGCAATGAACAAGGTCATAGCAACGAAACTCTGATTCATTAAGCTGCTGGACTTTTGAATATGGCTAATGCGCGATAAGGACTCATTGTCGCCATCGGTTTTTGCTTGGCAATGGGGGCATGAAGGCGCTTTGCTCGACATACGTTTACGACACACCGGACATTCAATTAATGCCATATCAGCCTCGCCCTAACGTAACTTATCAACAACGGCGAGCATGGCAATCAGCGATGCTTCACCTAAATAAATACTGCGTTCTGGTGACCAACCCACAAAAGGATCGGCCAGATTGTTATTGTCTTTAAACGGCATCTCAAGGGTATTTGATAAACACTTGAAGGTCTGGGCAACCCAATTAGACGCTACGGTCAGATTCGCTTGGCCTGGCTCATCTTTATCATAGCCAAACTGAGTTTGAAAATCGGCACTGGCTAAGGTCAATGCTTGGCTAAAGTCCGCTTGCAGCTGCACGAGTTTATCATTGTAAGCGGGAACGCCTTCACAACCCGCTAGAAACACATAAGGTAAGCCTTCATCACCATGCACATCATAAAACAGGTCAACACCCGTTTGCTGCATCTTGTTGACGACGTGATATACCTCAGGGCTTTTTTCTAAACTCGGAGTTTGCCACTCGCGGTTAAGATTAATCCCAATCGCATTAGTGCGCAGGTGGCCTCTGACACTGCCATCGGGATTCATGTTGGGGACTATATAGAAATTAGCCTTATCAAGCAGCGCCTTTGCCGTGGGACAGTCATTATCGAGTAAACGATTCACTAGGCCTTCAACTAACCATTCAGCCATCGTTTCACCCGGATGTTGTCTGGCGGTGATCCAAATATTGCGTTTAGAAGGATCGCCATTCCCTACTTTCATCAGAGTAATATCGCGGCCATCTAAGGTCAGGCCTAAATGCTCTAAATTGACATCTGGGTGTAACTGGGCGCCGCTGAGTAAATCTAAATGACGCTCATAGCTGTAGGGTGCAAAGTAAGCGATTTGAATGGCATCGCAATCTAACTCTATGCTAATACTCAGTTTACCGTCTTGATATTGAGTCGGAATACGGAACCAATGCTGGCGATCATAACTGGCCACCGCCTGATAATCTTCCCATCCCTTGGTATAAGAAGCGGTTCCCGCATTGATAATATTCAAGGTGTAATGGTTACCCACCTCACCTTCAAATCGAAAATTGAACCATTGATAAAACTCACCACCCGCATCAGGGCGGATAGCAAGTTGAATATCGTCTTTATTATCAAGATTGACGACTTGGATATTTCCGCCATCAAAGTTGGCACTGATCCGCATAATGATTCCTAATAGGTTGTTAAAACTAAGGGCAATTTAATGGCGTGCGACAGATAGCACACGGCACATTTTATTATATGGCCGATAGAATAAACCAAAACATCCCAAGGGGAAAACGAAAGCCATTAAATTCAGTCAAGACACTTGCAATCGGCCTTTAATTAACCAGTTAACACGCCTAAAATCCACAAAAAAAAGAGCCTTTCGCTATAAATTAATGAAGATATTAGACCATAAAACTATAACCTTGGCCTCGTACTGTATTTATCAAATTACGCGGCAAGCTGATATTGGCTAGCTTGCGGCGAGTGTTACTAATATGCATGTCCAGATTACGGTCAAATCGGCCCAAATCTTTCTGTAGCACTGAGCGCTGCAACTCTTGCTTAGTGATGACTTGGCCTTTTCTTTCAAAAAGATATTTAAATAATTTAAACTCGGTTTGGGTCAAATCGACATAGCGGGTGCCAATAGTGATCCTATAACTCATTTCATCGAAGTTAATCACTTTAGCCGCCACAGTCGCCATTTGCGGCGAGTGAGAGTGACCGGCACAGAGACGCCGCTCTAAGGCTCGTAAGCGGACAAAAATCTCTTTTATGCTAAACGGCTTACTCAGAAAATCATCTGCCCCCAATTCATAACCAGTGATGCGATCATCTTCATTGTCACGTGCTGAAATCATCAGTACCGGCGTTGAACATTCACGCGCTTTTAGCAACTCAAACCCATTCATCTGTGGCATCACTAAATCAAGCACTATGATGTCTGGAGCAAAACTTTCAATGCATGCCAGCCCCTCGATGCCATTAACCGCACACTTAACCTCATGCCCTTGCGTACATAAGGCATCAGCTAACCACACGCTAAACAATGGATCATCATCGACCAAGAGTATTTTACTCATCCTTAAAGTCCAAACGAGAATCTATATCATTTATATTACCATGCGAATCGAGACGACTCTAGCGCTATTACATTAGTTAAGAAGTGTGATGTTGAAAACTGTGAACAAAATACGATATTAACAACCAATCAACGGATGATTAGCGACTCTAAATTCATCTCGTAAACTCCCAATAAAAAAGCGCCCTAAGGCGCTTTTTAGAAACTAAGAGTCTGAACTTAGCTTAGAATTTAACAGTTACACCACCGTAAATCACGCGGCCGACTGTGTCATATACTTGTGGAACTGTACCACCATCGCTACCGTTAGAAACAGTAACTGGTTTTTCATCAGTGAAATTCTTAACGCCTAAACTGACAGTCGTCATATCATTAATATGATAAGTACCAGAAATGTTATGGTACAAAATTGAGTCTACATCAGTACCTTGAGCTAGATCTGTCATTCCGCCGATATAACGATTGAAGTACATAACACTCCAATCATCTTGACCCGCTGACAAGCTAAAGTTGTTACGAACTCGGGCATAAGCACCAAAGTTACCATCAATAGTACCAGTATAGCTTTCACCATCCTGCTCGAAGTTAACTAAGTAAGTTGTGTCATTGTTTAGTTTCCAATCTAAACCAATAAGCTCAAAGCTGTAGGCTAAGTTGAAATCTACACCACTCGTGTCTTGTGTACCCACGTTAGTTAAAGCATTCGTTAAATTATCTAAATCGCCATTAGCGCCGATATTGAAAATTTCACAAGATGCTGCACCTGTTGCATCGCCATCTACTTGGAATCTATGACATGCATCTAGACCTGCTTGAGTGTCCATACGCGCAATAGCGTTATCAACTTTGAAACTCCAGTAATCCAAAGTCACAGACATACCATCAAGATAGCTTGGCGAATACACTAAACCAGCCGTATAAGACTCTGATTCTTCAGGCTTTAAATCTGGATCTGATGTACGATTTACTAAAATTTGTGGATCTTGAGCATTGCCCCATGGATCATCTAAATAATCAAACGAACCTGAGTTACCACCATACAATTCAGCAACACTTGGAGCACGGAAACCAGTAGCCGCTACACCACGAACCATTAACTCATCCGTTGCTGCATAAGTTAAGCCAATCTTCCAAGTGGTTGCTTTACCAAAAGTAGAGTAATCATCTAAACGTAGCGCAAATTCACCCGTTAATTTCTCAGTGAAAGGCACACTTACTTCTTGGAAAATAGAAATAACGTTATAGTTACCATCTGTAGGGTCTTGTTGAGCAGCAGTACTTTCACCAGCAACAACTACAGGATCAGGATTATAAAAACCACTTTCACGACGGTATTCTGCACCAATCGCAAAACCAACGGCACCTGCTTTTAAATCAAACAATTCGCCATTTAAACCAGCAGAAAGTGTTTGTTGCTCATTACCACCATTTGCTTGCTCTGAATAACCGATTTCGTTAATCATTTGCTGTGTTAATGGGGTGCCACTAAACCATGCATTAGGATTTGCATAGATCGAATCAAGCATATCTGATGCATTGATAGAATTATCTACTGCAGTTTTAGCTTGGTTTTTACCATAGGTGTAGGTTACATCCCAGTTCATACCAGTATGAACATCTAAGGTGCCCGCTAAGCCACCTGATAAACGCCAAGTATCAGTATCCTGAGTATAAATACGAGGACCTACATCGTTAGTCCGGCGACGATAGTTAACTAAACCCTTATCATCGGCTTTAATACCTGCTGCGATCATGCCGCTATCAAGCGTTACACATGGAGCTCCGGCTGGAACGCCCGCCGCGCCACAAACATTTAGCATAAGATCAGCGGGTTGAGCAGCCATTTGCTGGTTAGAACGACGGTTGGTATAAATAGCATCTGCAGTTAACACAACATCATTACCTAACTCTTGAGTCATGTTAGCAAATAAACTACGACGTTCACTTGGTGTTTGATAGTAACTATCTTGGGTAAAATCATAACCGTATGAACGGTCTACCCAGTTACCATTGGCATCTTTAATCTTGCCGCCTAAAGTACCTTCAGGGATAAATGAACTTGCACCAGGTTCAGTCCAATCACGGTCACCTTGGATCACGCCACGACGGTCAGAAAAAGCAGCACCAAAGGTGTAATTACCACCATCGGTATTGAAACCGTATAGTGCACTTACGTCGCCATTTTTACCGTCACCCTTGTCAGTGCCACTACCGTTAAAATCGAGCTGGAAACCTTCAAAGTCTTTCTTAGTGATAATATTCACTACACCAGCAATCGCATCAGAACCGTAAACAGCTGATGCGCCGTCTTTCAGAATTTCAACACGTGCAATCATAGCGACTGGAATCGAGTTCAAATCCACTGCACTATCAGCGCCTGAACCTGAGTTAACCATGCGGCGGCCATTCAATAACACAAGCGTACGTTGTGAACCCATACCACGTAAATCAACCTGTGCAACACCGTCAGCACCGTTGTTTGTTGTTGAACCAATTGCCGCACCCGCCATCGAAGTCTGTACTTGCAGCATTTGGTCAACAGAAGTAAAACCTTCCGCTTTAATCGCAGCAGCATCAATAACGGTCACAGGAGATGCTGTTTCCATATCTTGGCGTTGAATGCGTGAACCTGTCACTTCAATACGTTCAACTTTTGCTTTTTCTTCAGCAGCAAATGCGCTTGACGTAACAAATGCACCAGTAGTGATAGATGCAACGATAGCTAAGTTAATAGCTGACGCTACTTTAGTTCTTTTGATCATGTATGAATGCTCCCTAGATCTTACTATTATTTTTATGCTTACAGCTTGTACAGCTATTGCTGTACTAGTGTTGCACCTGATACTGAGGATTCACTTTAACTCCGTCAATGCTCAAAATTTTAACCAATAAAAACATATTGTTAATTATTATGATTTACTTGGTTAATTAATTTGGATGTTATTTTTTAACGCCCTTATTTAACACACTTATACAGAGTTAATCACCACGAGATGGATATTAAGCAGGCTTTAAAACTGTTAACGAGAAACATAAGCGCAACATTTTGCACATTAAAAAATGTGATGCAGATCACGCTTTAGAATCCTTATTAAAGTTATCTAGAAGAACAGTGTATTGATTAACTATTGTTAAATCTGCATATCTAGCAATATCCACAAATAGCCAAAGCGCTAAAATACCGATAAACATAGATAAATTGCATTAAAACAGAGATACATCATGTATCAATTGTGCTAATTATGCATTTTAACAACGTCTAAAATTATGGTTTAACAATTAAGGTACAAATAATTCTACACGCCTTTGAAATGACTATTTGTTACTGATCTTGCTTATTAATTTTGAATATAAGTATTAGCTTCCAATCCCCCTAAACACTCACTATTTCTTATTCCTAAATAAATGACTTACACCTCATACGGACCACATTCAAGGACAAATTTTCTTTATAAAAAAAGCGACCACTTAGGTCGCCTCTTAGAGTCTGTATCATCAAAATGATGATTACTCGGGTTTGATCAACTCAAAATGTTGATATGCCCGTGCGGTTGCAATACGGCCGCGGGGCGTGCGTTGGATAAAGCCTTGCTGGATCAAAAAGGGCTCTAGCACATCTTCAATAGTTTCGCGTTCTTCGCCTATGGCTGCTGCTAAGTTATCGAGTCCAACTGGGCCACCCATAAACTTATCGATAATGGCGAGTAGTAACTTGCGGTCCATGTAATCGAAACCTTCATTATCGACATCCAGCAAGTCTAGTGCATGATCGGCAACAAACTTAGTGACAGCGCCATCATGCTTCACCTGCGCGTAATCCCGCACGCGGCGAAGCAGTCGGTTAGCTATCCGCGGTGTACCACGTGAACGGCGTGCGATTTCAAATGCACCTTCAGCATCAATATCCAGTTCCATCACCTGCGCCGAACGCGTGACTATGGTGCTTAAATCTTTGATATTATAGAATTCAAGCCGTAGCGGGATCCCAAAACGCGCCCGAAGTGGTGAAGTCAAAGCCCCTGCCCGTGTTGTCGCCCCCACTAGAGTGAACGGCGGTAAATCAAGCTTGATAGAACGTGCCGCTGGCCCTTCACCTATCATGATATCCAGCTGGTAATCTTCCATCGCTGGATACAAAATCTCTTCTACCACTGGGCTTAATCGGTGGATTTCATCGATGAATAACACATCACCGGATTCGAGATTGGTCAAAAGTGCGGCGAGATCGCCCGCTTTTTCCAGCACAGGCCCCGAGGTGGATTTAATGTTCACCCCCATCTCGTTCGCCACAATCATGGCTAAGGTGGTTTTACCCAATCCCGGCGGACCGTAAATCAACATATGATCTAAGGCTTCATTACGATTCTTTGCCGCTTGAATAAACACCTTAAGCTGTGCCCGAGTATCATCTTGACCCGTGTATTCATCGAGCATTTTAGGACGCATCGCCCTGTCGATGGATTCATCTTGAGCTTGGATCTGCGGCTGGATGAGTCTGTCTGCCTCAATCATTGTTATTCCTTATCGCAGCTTTCATCTTAATTATCATCATTGTTCAATTAAAGCATCGATTTAAGGGCGGCTTTGATCAGAGTTTCTGAATCCATGCCCTCTTTGTAGGCTGCAGAAACCGATTTGCTCGCCTGCGGTGGTTTATAACCCAGCGAAATTAAAGCTGAAATAGCATCTTCTTCGGCGCTATTGACTGTCGGTGCGGGTGAGTAATTGGATTGCAGCACGAACTCACGCTCTGAGCCTGCTGAGGCTTCCATCAAGCTCTTGAGCTTATCGCGCATTTCTACCAGTAACCGCTCGGCGGTCTTCTTACCAACACCAGGTAATTTCACTAAGGTCACTATGTCATCGCGCTCAACGCAGCCCACAAATTCTCCGGCTGTCATGCCTGATAAAATGGTCAGTGCGAGCTTGGGGCCGACACCATTGGTCTTGATCAGTAAGCGAAATAACGCCCTTTCCTGCTTAGTGATAAAACCATAGAGAAGCTGTGCATCTTCACGCACCACAAAGTGGGTGTAGACCATAGTTTCATGATTAACTTCAGGCAGCTCATAAAAGCTAGTAAGCGGCATCTGCAACTCGTAACCAACACCATTAACATCGATCAAAATTTCTGGTGCTTGTTTCTCAACGAGCACGCCCCGTAAACGACCTATCATCTGTACCGTCCGTATGTTCTTGCCGTTGCCCGGCCACTCAATGCAATTAAACTCTGGCTGGTGTGATAATGACACACAGCAACACCGAGTGCATCTGCGGCGTCAGCTTGTGGGGCTGCAGGTAATTTAAGTAGTTGTTGGATCATGTGTTGTACTTGGGCTTTCTGCGCTCGCCCCGTACCCACGACAGCGCTTTTAATTTGAGTCGCACTGTATTCAGCCACAGGTAAATTGGCAACTGTGGCAGCAACAATGGCCGCCCCGCGTGCTTGGCCTAACTTGAGCGCAGAATCGGCATTTTTTGCCATAAATACGCGCTCAATCGCAAATTCGTCCGGTTGATACTGACGAATAATCTCAGTGATCCCATCAAAAATTTGCTTTAGCCTACCAGGAAGCTCTTCAGACGAAGTGCGAATACAACCACTGCCGAGGTAAATCTGATGCCGTCCCTGACATTGGATCACGCCGTAGCCTGTGATCCGTGAACCAGGGTCAACACCTAAAATAATTGCCATTCAATACCTTATTTGGGATCTACATTTGCGTCCCTGTTCCTACGTTAGCGTTTGCGAGCTGAAATGGGCTTCAATTGACGCCCCAATTCAGCTCACAGTCAATCTAGCCTAGGCTTGCCATCACATCATCGGAGATTTCCGCATTATGATACACCTCTTGCACATCATCGTGATCTTCAAGGGTGTCGATAAGGCGCATAAATTTTTCGGCGGTGTCTAGATCAAGCTCAGCTTTCGTCGAGGCTATCATCGCGATTTCGGCATTATCCGCCACAAAATGGGCGTTATCGAGCGCCTCTTTCACCGTATAGAAATCAACGGGATCAGTAAACACATCCACCGCGCCATCATCATAGCTGACAATATCTTCCGCGCCCGCTTCAAGCGCCGCTTCCATCAATGCATCTTCATCAGTTCCCGGCGCATAGGATAACACCCCACGCTTAGTGAACAGATAAGAAACCGACCCATCCGTGCCTAAGTTACCGCCCGATTTACTAAACGCATTACGTACACCACTCACAGTACGATTACGATTGTCCGTCATGGTTTCAACCATCACAGCGGTGCCGCCTGGGCCATAACCTTCATAGAGAATGGTTTCGAGTTGCTGGCCTTCTAATTCACCGGCGCCGCGTTTAATCGCACGCTCAACCGTGTCTCGGGTCATATTGCCACCGAGGGCTTTATCAATGGCGACACGTAATCGTGGATTAGAGTCGGGATCTGAGCCACCTTCACGGGCAGCAACGGTTAACTCGCGAATGAATTTAGTAAAGAGTTTACCGCGTTTAGCATCTTGAGCCGCTTTACGGTGCTTAATGTTGGCCCATTTACTGTGACCTGCCATGGGAAGTCTCCTCTACTTAGGTATCATCTAGGTGCCATCGCAAAGCTTATCAAGAGCCGAAGGTGGAATAAGACTAAATAACGGCTATTTACTTAAAGGATTGAACTAACAGATATTGATAAGCGGTGGAATGACGGTTCACTAAAACAAACCGAGGCTCATGCCTCGGTTTTCGGTACGACTAAAAATAACTGATAAGGGTTAACCCAAATCGACTTACACAAAAACGAGTTACACTAAAACGATTTACATAATGTCGATTTGAATAAGGTCGATTTACAAAAGTCGCCTTACAAAGCCCTCTTACAAAAGATCAGTCTTCAGCTTTAACAGCTTTCTCAACCACGGCAATACCAAGTTCAGCTAATTGCTGCGGATTGGCAAAACCAGGCGCGTTAGTCAGCGGACAAGCGGCAGTGGTGGTTTTCGGGAACGCCATCACATCACGGATTGAGCTTGCGCCCGTCATCAGCATGATGATGCGGTCTAAACCAAACGCTAAACCAGCATGTGGCGGTGTACCGTAACGTAACGCTTCTAACAGGAAGCCGAATTTCTCTTTAGCTTCATCGTCAGTAATACCCAGAATACGGAATACCGCAGACTGCATTTCTTGGTTGTGGATACGTACTGAACCACCGCCTAATTCGCAGCCGTTTAATACCATATCGTAAGCATCAGAAACGCGATTTGCTGGGTTAGCTTCAAGTTCAGCTGCTGTTACGCCGCGCGGTGCGGTGAACGGATGGTGAACCGCGTGGAAGTTGCCGTTGATTTTCTCAAACATTGGGAAGTCAACTACCCACAGTGGACGCCATTCACCTTGCAATAAGCTGAAATCTTCGCCCGCTTTAAGACGCAGTGCGCCCATAGATTCGGCAACCACAGTCGCCTGATCTGCACCAAACAGGATAATGTCACCAGTTTGCACGCCAGTGCGGCTCACGATTTCATTGACTATGCTTTCGTTTAAGAATTTCAGCACAGGTGATTGAATGCCTTCTAAGCCAAGGCTTAGGTCATTAATCTTCATCCACGCTAAGCCTTTAGCGCCATAGATGCCAACAAACTTAGTGTAATCATCGATTTGCTTACGAGACAGTGCAGCGCCGCCCGGAATACGCAGTGCAGCAACACGACCTTCTTCATCGTTCGCAGGACCAGAGAATACCGCAAATTCCACTTCTTTGAGTAAATCGGCAATGTCCACCAGCTCTAATGGGTTACGTAAATCTGGCTTATCTGAACCAAAACGACGCATCGCTTCGTTGTAGGTCATGCGCGGGAACTCGCCGAGATCGACGTTCAGCATTTCAAGGAACAGACCACGCATCATCTCTTCGGTTTTCGCCATCACTTGCTCAGAGCTCATGAAAGACGTTTCGATATCGATTTGGGTGAATTCTGGCTGACGGTCGGCACGTAAGTCTTCATCACGAAAGCATTTTACGATTTGATAGTAACGATCAAAGCCTGACATCATCAGCAACTGTTTAAACAGCTGTGGTGATTGTGGCAAGGCAAAGAACTGACCTTTATAAGTACGGCTTGGTACTAAATAATCGCGGGCACCTTCTGGGGTTGCCTTGGTCAGGATCGGTGTTTCTATGTCTAAGAAACCGTTTGAGTCGAGGAAACGACGCACAGAACTGGTGACTTTAGCGCGGAAAATTAATCGCTGCGCCATTTCTGGACGACGTAAATCTAAGTAACGATACTTAAGACGTTGCTCTTCGCTGTTGTTCTGGTAGTTATCCATGCTCAATGGCAGTGGATCGGCAGCATTGATAATCGTCAAGGCTTGACCTAAGACTTCAATCTCACCCGTCTTCATTTGACCATTGACTTGGCTATCAGGACGGGCACGAACTAAGCCTTTGACCTGAACGCAAAATTCGGCGCGCAGCGTGCTAGCGACATTGAACACCTCAGGTAAGTCTGGATCATAGACCACTTGGATGAGACCTTCTCTGTCTCTTAAATCTAAAAAGACAACGCCACCCAAATCACGGCTACGATTAACCCAACCTACCAAGGTAACTTCTTGTCCAACGTGAGACTTATTGACGTCTCCACAATAATGACTGCGCATCTAACTCTATCCTTTATCCGGAAACCGGTGCTTTGGAAATAATCAAAACGAGATAAAAGCGGCATTATAGTAAAATAATGCCGATTACCAAAGTACTTCACACTTAGGCGGTGAAGTATCAAACAGTTTTACGCCCTTGACTAGAGGCGAACGCACTATCTGAGCATGAGCGTTCAAAAAAACATCAAGCTGAGCGATAACAACGCCCGCCGCTACTTTTTGCTTGGTACATCAGCTGATCGGCTTTTTTCAACAAACCTATCGCGGTGTCACCATCGCGGGGGTAAATCACCACGCCGATACTAACGGCTATGCTGACACTGACGCCTTGAATAAGCAAAGGGCTCGACAGTGCCTGTAGAATATTATCAGCAACTTGGGTAACGGCATCGAGATCTTGCACACGATTTAGCAGGATAACAAACTCATCGCCGCCAAATCGCGCAACGGTATCTGATCCACGGATAACCTTGGTTAACTTTTGGGCGACCAGTACCAGTAATTCATCGCCAATGGGATGACCGTGTTGGTCATTGATTTGTTTAAAACCATCGAGATCGATGAATAACAAAGCGAAATGTGCCTGTTCTCTGCGATGAGATAGCAAAGCTTGGGTTAGTCTGTCATCAAGTAAGGCACGATTGGGCAACTGAGTTAAAGCATCATGATTAGCCACATGCAGCAAACGTTTTTCTGCCACCAATCGCTGGGTGATCTCACGATTTAAGCGGCGATTCACTAACAACACAGCCACCATCACTAAGCACAAGATTATCACACCAAACACGATATAACGCAGCCATTGCAGATATTTAGCACTCTCTGTCGCCACAGAAAATGACACCCAGCGCGTATATATTTTTTGCTGATGTTGAGCATCAACCAAAGCCAAAGCTTTATTAATCAGCGGCACCAGCGGCGCAAATTGAGGATAAACACCAATATGACTATGCTGATCGGCGAGATCACTGAGCAGCGACATTTTTAGTGTCGGATAGTGGCTGGTTTTAAGCTCAGAAGCTAAAGTCACCACTTTATCGATAAACACATCCGCATTGCCATTCGTCACGGCCGCTAATCCGGCCTGCGTATTTGGCACTATGACTAACTTGAGCGAAGGCTCCAGACTCATCAATTGCGCCACCAAATGATATCCCTCAACCACAGCCACCCTTTGACCTGCGAGCTGAGCAATATTAAAAACCGAGACTTGTTCCAGTTGCGATACTAAGGCCCACGGCGATGGCCAATAGGCTTCACTAAACGCTAAACGCTGCTGGCGCTCCGCCGTTTGCGCGACACTGCCGGCTAAACTCACCTCGCCCTTTTGCAACGCCTCGATTAACGAATGCCAATCATCAAAGGCAACGGGCGTGAGCTTAAGTTTGAGTTGTTCCTTGAGCAATTTGACGATATCGCTATTGATCCCCGCAAACTCACCCTGTTCATCCATAAACTCCATCGGTGGCCATTGCTTTAAATAACCGACTTTGAGTTCGCCTACACTTTCCACATAGGCCTGTTCTGCGGGGCTTAGGCTGACATGGCGCTCAGCTTGGGTAAAAACATGATCTTTAGGATTGAGCATCCATTTATGTTCAATCTCAGCAAATTCTTGATTGCTAATACTGTTAAACCCATTGGCTATCCTCTGTGTAAGGCCAGCATCATCGCTACGGGTCAGCACATAAATGTTGGTGCTAAATTCGAGATCAGGATACTGGCTAAAGTCAGACCAGCCTTTATTGAGCAGTAAATAATGGGATGTCCATGCACCCGCGGCGATAAAACCGACAACTTCTCCAGACCTCGCCCCCGCCACCATGGCATCCATACTGTCGTAATAACGCAGTGACACTTGGGGTAATGCTTTACGCAAATCCACTAAATAAGGCGCTGTCGGCACCACACCAATACGTTTACCTTTTAAGCTGTCTAAATCGGTTAACTGTTGCTGATAGAGAAAGAGTCGACTCTTCACCGTATATAAATGCCAAGCCTGAGTAAGGCCCGTTTTAACATCATCACTTTCAGGATAACCTATATGGGTATCGGCGAGACCACGACGAACATCATCCACGCTGGAGTTCATATCACCAGAAATAAAATCAACGGCAATACCCGTTTTCTCAGACCACAGTTGCCACATGTCCACATACAAACCATGGGGTAAACCATCGACCCCTAAGTCCACAAAAGGCTCGACGCCCAGTTGCATCGAAATAACGAGTCCAGCTTGTTGACGTTGATAGCCAAGCCAACGTCGCTCCGTTTGCTGAATAAAGTGCGCATCGAGCGCAGTGAAACCTTTATTGATTTTATCGACTAATGCAAGATTGCCCTTTTGAACTGCGGGTACAAACTGCATCGCCTTAATTTGAAGGCGGGCAGTATTGGGAAAGTTTGCGGCAATCTCTTGGGATGAGTCGGGATCTTTCAAATAGCCTTCTAACCCCGCAAAGACTACGATCTCGCCCGCGGCGACCCCTGCCAATAATTTCTCACGACTTTCGTAGCGTTTAAACACAAGCTGCGGTTCGATACGGTGTAATTCCGCTTCATGGGATGAAGCCGCTACCACACCAATTTGAAAGGGGATCAGTTCTTTGATGGATTTTTTGCCCTGCAAGGATTTATGCAAATACAAAAAAGTACCCACATCCGCAATGGGCACTGCAAAATCAAATTCTTGCTCTCGCTCTGGGGTTTTCCCCATGCCGATATGCACTTGCGCCTTACCTTGCCGCAGTTGATCAAGGGACTCATGCCAGTGGCGCGCCACAAAAACCACTTGGGTATGGCTGTGTTTAGCCCACTCTTTCCATAAATCAACCAGTAATCCAGTCGGCTCGCCATCGTTGTCGACATATTGATAGGGAAAGCTATCCTCACCCATAACGATGATTAATGGCTCAGAGGACAACGGACTTGCCTGCCCTGTTATGCTCAAAAAACAGCTGCACAAGATCACAATTAAGTGGATCACAAACTTCAAGTTGAGCCCTTAGTACTTGATGTACATGTAACGATTTTGTTATCTATTAAGTATTAGACAAAAATTTATCGCAAATTACTAGCATGAGACTTGCTGCTAATCGCTCTGATTCGTTAAAATGCACAGTTGAATTCCCATGAAAAATCTCAGATGAACGTTTCTCAAGACACTATCTACGCTCAAGCGAGCGAGCATATTAGCGATTTCCAGTTTGATAACCGTGTAGCAGGCGTATTCAGTGACATGATCCGCCGCTCAGTGCCTGGATATACGCAAATTATCAATACCATAGGCGATTTTGCAGATCGTTTCGTCATGCCAAATACTCAAATTTACGATTTGGGTTGCTCACTCGGCGCCGCGACCTTAAGTATTCGTCGCCAAATCCAAGGCCGCCAATGTCGCATTATTGCTGTAGATAACAGTGAATCTATGGTCGCACGCTGCCAAGAGAACCTGAATGCCTATGTCAGCGATACGGATGTCGATCTGGTTTGCGGTGATATCCGCGATATTGATATTCAAAATGCGTCATTGGTGGTGCTCAATTTTACATTGCAGTTTTTACCGCCAGAAGACAGAGAAACCCTGATAGCAAAGATTTATCAAGGTCTGAATCCCGGCGGGATATTAGTGCTGTCAGAAAAAATTCGCTTCGAAGATGCTCCTATCCAAACCTTATTGGAAGAGCAACATTTGGACTTTAAACGCGCTAATGGTTACAGCGAACTTGAGATCAGCCAAAAACGCAGTGCGCTGGAAAATGTCATGAAGCCAGACACCTTAACCACGCATCAACAACGACTCACCAGCCAAGGCTTTAGTCACTTTAGTCTCTGGTTCCAATGCTTTAACTTTGCTTCTATGGTGGCCATCAAGTGATCAGCTTTAGCTCGTTTTACCAACAAATCGCCGATTCGAATCTACAGCACTGGCTCGAAACCCTGCCGAGCATTTTAGGCAAGTGGCAACGAGATCATAAACACGGCAACCTGCCAAAGTGGGAAAAAGTGCTCAACAAGCTGCACTATCCAGCACCCGACCAAGTGGATTTTGTTGATAGCGTGACCGTCGGTAGCGGCGAGCAACTCAGCCCTGGTGAAAAAGAGAAGCTTGAAAACCTACTGCGTCTGTTTATGCCATGGCGTAAAGGCCCCTTCCACATTCATGGCATCCATATCGATACCGAATGGCGCAGTGACTGGAAATGGGACCGCGTTAAGCAACATATTTCGCCGCTGAAAAACCGCACTGTGCTCGATGTCGGTTGTGGCAGTGGTTATCACATGTGGCGCATGTTGGGCTCAGGTGCTAAACGTGTCGTCGGTATCGACCCTTCGCCGTTGTTTTTATGTCAGTTTGAAGCCGTCAAACGTTTAGCGGGCACACATCATCCTGTGCACTTGTTGCCTCTTGGCATTGAAGAGCTGCCACCGCTCGATGCATTTGACACGGTTTTCTCCATGGGCGTTTTATATCACAGACGTTCGCCTATCGATCACTTGTTACAGCTGCGTGATCAATTGCGCACCGGTGGTGAGCTCGTGCTAGAAACCTTGGTGATAGATGGCGACGAAAATGCCGTACTCATGCCTCAAGATAGATATGGCAAAATGAATAATGTATGGTTCATTCCGTCCGTTGCCGCGCTCATGCTCTGGTTAAAGAAGTGTGATTTCACTGATATCCGTTGTGTCGATACCGATGTCACAGCCCTTGCCGAGCAACGCCGTACCGACTGGATGCCCAACGAATCACTGGTTGAATACCTAGATCCTAACGACATCACCAAAACGGTTGAAGGTTATCCTGCGCCCAAACGCGCCACGATTATCGCAGTGAAAAATCAACCTAATCAGGATTTAAACTAACCTTTTCAGTCTGAAGTAAGCGAATATCAGTCATTGCGTCCTCAAGGTTTGAGTTAGTAATGGCTGATATCAAAAGCCGAAAGATCACCATTCATCTAATTATCTGGAATATGTAAGTGTTCAGCAGCTCAGTGTAACTCCTTCCTTGAATAGCAATACATTGGCGACTCCCACCCTTATCGTTGACATCCAGAACAGAACAGGGTTTCATGCATAACAATGACTTGAAGCTAACTCAATTGGATACTAAGTCAAAGTTAACTCATTCCATCACTGATGCAGAACACATAACCCATGTTAAAACCCACTTTACTGGTTAGCCTGTTTGGCTTGAGCCTTTATGTTACGAATGCCACCTATGCGGCGCCAAGCCCTGTTCCCCTCTTAGTTGAACAATGCCTGCGTTTGCCAAGTATTGATCTCGCGACTGTGTTCGCCAATGCTCGTTTAACTGCGTCTGAATTAACCTTGGCCCAGCGCGCGCTTATTTTTGAGCAACAGATGTTAGGGCTTAATAATATCAACGACAGGCTCAACTATTACCGTGGGTTTAACTTACCAAGTGAGGAACGCGAGGGTCTACTGCAATGCCAGCTACACCTCGCCGACACCCTGTCGCAACTTCTCAGCCAAACTGAATTGAGCCAACTAGCCTACGCCTTAGCCCAAGGCAATGCAGAACAAATACTGCTGAGCCAACAGCTTAAACAATTGCTACAACAACATTGGAGCGCCGAGGAGAAAGCGAAATTACATACAGCGCAAGCCAGTATAGGCCAAGGGTTAGGCAGTCAACAATTTAGTCTTGCCTTCAATGACAGCCAATGCCAACCTGAAGTGACTCAGCAACATCATCTGCATACAAAAGAGGATAAAAGTGACGAGCCGAAGCCCGACAGTTCAAAGGAGAGCGACTTTTCTGGCACTATAGTCAGTTACTTACTGACGCAAGAAAACACCGTATGTCGCCAAAATGTATGGCAGGCCTACCAAGCCAGAGCCAGTGAAACCAACCAAACGGCATTAGAGCGTATTGCTGAGCAGCGCCAACAAGCCGCCACTACTGCAGGCTTTACCGATTACAGCGCATTAGCGCTTAGTTCGCAGCATTTATCGTCCCCTGAATTAGTCAAAGCCTTTCTCGATAGCCAAACCCAAGATCTGCAAGTGGCTCCCTGGGATATTGGGCGAACCCTGTCACAACAAGCATCTGCCAAGGGGCCGACATGGCAAACCTCTGACGTCTTGAGTCGCAGCTTTACTTTTCTGCAAGTGTTTGGTTTGCAGTTTGAGACCATAGCAACCGCCAACGCCGAGAAAACACCAACCGTTCCTAATCGGCCGCATATCATCAGAGCCTACCACCAGCAAAGATTGTTAGGTGAAATCTATGTGGCGTACAACCAAAATCCACAACAAGGTAGTCAACAGCAAACATTGCGTCAAAGTGTACTCGGCCAGCAATTTGGACAACAAGCTTTAGATCTCAAGCCACAGCTGAGTAACTACAAAGACATTGAGCAATTAACCGAGTCTATCGCAGAGGCTGTCACTTCCCTTGCTAAAGCGAGCCATTTCTACCTCAACAATGCCATGGGACAAAGTCAAGATAGCTATTTTGTGGCGAGTCTTTGGTTAGCAGAAGTACTGCGCCATCAACTCTTTCCGCAGTTTGAGCACACCTATTTACAGGAGCGTGAAACACTGGCTAAAGCTTATTCGAAGCAGCTTAAAGTCTTTCGCGCTAAGGTTGCAGTCAACTTTTACCAAAACTCAAGTGCACAAGTCTACCCCGATCTCGGTGCGGAGTTTAATGCCAGCTTTGGCCAAGACTGGCCACAAACACAGGATTATCCTTATAGCTTCAATGCTATCGCCAACGAAGGACCGCTATACTACCAATCACTCTGGCAAGCATCGCTAGCCCAGCTGATAGCTCAATCCACATTCAACTGCCAAGACAAACTAAAATTATTCAATGTATTAGTCATCAATGAAGACGCTTTAAGCTTCAGTGACCAATTAAAAGCGGTCATTGGCGCCCCCGTTGATAGTGCTGCGCTGATCCAAAGAATTTCAAATAGCACCGCTTCAGAACATGCTGACAGCTCCAACAACCAAGCTTTTGACGCAATAGGTTCTTGTGCGTTTTAAGTGTGAATGCTTAGGATGTGTTTGTGACTCGCTCGGGCGCAAACACAGCTAATCGTCATGATTAGCCTCTCTATCCCCTCACTAACTTAGCGCGACATAGCTATCTATATGTCGTGGGAATGACTGACTCTATGATATTTAATTGAAAAAGTCGTAAGAAGTGGCCACTATAAGCCTCAATCTATCGTTTTTTTGAGATTATAATGACTCGAGCTAAATCTACCTTAGAACAATGGCGTATTTTGCAAGCGGTGGTCGATTTTGGCGGCTATGCCCAAGCGGCCGAAAAACTCAACAAGAGTCAATCGTCACTTAACCATGCCGTTGCCAAATTACAGCATCAATTAGGTATCGAGCTACTCGAAGTCAAAGGCCGTAAAGCCTATCTCACCCCGCAGGGCGAAGTGCTGCTGCGCCGCTCACGGCATGTCACCCAAGCCGTCAACGAGTTAGAACAGCTTGCGAGTAATCTCGAGCAAGGGTGGGAGCCGACACTCACGATTGCCCGTGAAATTATCTATCCGATGGAAAGCTTAGTGTGTGCCCTCAATACGTTTCTGCCCCATAGTCGTGGCACTCGAATCATCATGCTGGACTCAGTGATCACCGGCACTCAAGAGCTCATTCAGCAGAGTAAAGTCGATATTGCTATCTGTGCAGGGGTGCCGCCTAAAGGGTATTTATCCGAACCCTTATGTGAACAAGAACTCTACCTCGTCTGTCATCCAAATCATCCACTCGCTGATTTAGGCACAATTGAAGACGATAAACTACTGGCACAATATTTACAGTTAGTGATTAAAGATACTGGAGTGCAATCCAACATTGATATCGGCTGGCTCAAAGCAGAGCAGCGCTGGACAGTCTCTAACTTCCATGAAGCTAAAGTCATTTTAAATCAAGGTATTGGTTTCTGTTGGATCCCCTCTTTCTTAGTCCAAGAAGAATTGGCTTCGGGTAATCTAGTACGTTTACATCTTGAGGGCAGCCAAAAACGTCGCATCATGTTGAGCTTAGTGATCCCTAAAAGAGATCAACAAGGGCCTGCATCAAAACTGCTTGCTTCCTTGATTTTAAAACAGCATGGAATTGAAACGACGAATAGTCATTAACAGCAAGATACCAAACGAGTTATCAATTCGAGTGAGCAAAACGATAAGTACTAACTGCTGATTAAATGGTTAGTTCTTAGTGGTATTGAGAGGTTGTTTCGAAAAAGATGATGAACAGCGAATCATGGGAATAGTTAAAGCCTAATCTTACACACTAAAGTCGACATAGCGTGCTTGTTGATAACCCAAATATTGTGGCTGAATAAATCCCGTCTCCTGCAAGAGGTCATCTTCCACATATAACTCGCTCTGCAAAGACACATTCGTATTCGCGCTAGCACTGATATTTGAAGACTGCTCATTTACATTGTTTGCGGACAACACATCCGTAGATTGCAAATTGCTAGGCAGCTCATTTGAAGATGCCAGATAAGAAGGCAGAATATTGGCTTGCGACGTCATATCGACACGAGATGAAGGTCCAGCACTGGCTTGTGCAACCGCAGCATAATAACGGCTTGCAGCACTATCGGATCTTGAGATAAAACCCGTCGCTAAATCCGCTGAAGTTGAAGCTTCTCCAAATGCTAAAGTTGCGGTCGGTGGCTCAATCGTTTCCACTGTGGTCGATGTAGTGACTGAGTCACTGATATCAGAAGAGGTTTTCGAACCCGTATCAATGACTCTCGTGTTGGCCGTTTGTGCCTCGATCGCTTGTTTTAGCTTATCAAGCGCAGTAGAGGCTGGGGTGAATACAGCCTCTTGAGGCTGAACAATATTACCTGACTCATCAACATCTCCCGTCACCACAGGTGTATGTTTTTCTAACGGTGGCAACTCTTTGATTTGAGCATCCGCGTCTATTAATGTTTGAGCCGTTTGCAAGTCAACAATTTGTTTTTGTCGCTCCTCTGCCAGCATCACTTTAGCTTCATTCATTTTTTGCAAGGCTTCCGCGGCAACACGGATATCCGCTGATGACGGGTCAACAGGAGCCATTGCTGCGGCATAAACTTGCTTCATTTTGTTTATCGTTGCAAGCGGGTCGCCTCCCACTGGAGAGACATCAATCTGCACTTCGCCATCGGTGGCGTAACGTTGGCCATCAGCACCCTTTTCATACTTAAAACTCGGGCTCTGAGCGTATTGTCCTCCGACGGTTGCGTGGGCATGCTCATGGGCTTTAACCTCAGAATCTCTGGCCTTAAGTGAATCAACCTGTTGTTGCTGTTGCGCCTGCGCTTTCTCTTGGGCTTGTATCTCTTGTTCCTGAGCCTGCTGAACCAGTGATTGCTGCTTTGCCTCTTCCGCTGCTGCAATTTGCTGTTTCTGCGATTCTTCTTCCTGTACTTGCTTTTCAAGCTGATTATCATTTGGGGCAAAGACAGCAGCTAAGACTTGTTGACTATCATCTGGGTTAGACGCTGCCGCAGGAGCATCTACAGGACTAGCTTGAGCCTGAGCTTCACCGAAAACTTGAGTAAATTGTTCTAACACAGTCGGTTGAGCAACATCATTGCTAGCTGATTGATCTAAGGCTTGCGCAGAGTTTGACTGACCAACAGGCCCTGCACTCGTTGCTATACTCTTATTTACAGCACTGTTGATTACAGAATCAGACGTAGAGGGATCAACTAACGCAGCTCCAGTAAAGACAGTTTGTGGTCCAAACACTGCAGCTAAATCAGGCATTATTGGAGAAACATCACCCGTGCTAGATGGATTGAAAGCAGGAATATCAGTACCACTAGTGCCAATTGATGGACTCAGAGGCGTAAAAATATCAACGGGAATATTGCTCGTTACACTGAGATTTGGACTTATTGTAGCCAAGGAATTTACCCCAAGTCCGCTATTACTCGTACCCGCGACTGGCGAAAATACCTGAGTAGAAATAGGTGTCGCAATCTGTCCCCCGCGTACACCAGAAATAGATCTTGGTCCTGTTAACAAACTAAAACTCGCATCGGCATGTAAGCTAGCTCGATCATTTAACGTATTTACCTGAGGATTGCTCCTTGGCGTTGGTACGGAAAAAGGATCGATCTTGGGTGCTTGGCTTGCACCATTCAGTACAGGAAGTACAGATGCAGTAGTTGATGAAACAGCACTAGAAGCAGCAAAAGACACATTCGGTGATGAGTGGAGAGATTGAGAAACGTTAGCAGCTAATGAAGTAATAGGCGTGGCTTGAACTGGAGCAAATGAAGTTCCAGTAACCTGTAGTTCATGGACACCACTCGCTTCAATTTTTGCGGAGCCCGCAGTGTGAGCGCTGGCTCCTTGATAAGTGCTATTAGCGTGACTCTGGCTTAGATTCGAGCTTAGCATCTTATCATGTGCCGAAAATGAAGAGGATGGCGCTCCAACCTTAGGTGATAGCGCCACAACCGACATGATATTTACACCTTAATATTAATGATCGAACCTATCGTTTCAGAATCAGTTTCAATCACTTCTGTTGACGCTTCCCCTTGTCTTAATGACTCATTAGCGTTAAGTAATGCCGAGGTTTTATCAAGCTGCGCAACATCTCTTGTAGATTCAGCCGGAGATGCACTTTGCGTCGGTGTCGGTTTAGCCACATCTATTGTTGCTTGAGTGAGCCCAGATTGAGCACTTTGCAAGCCTTGCAGACCGGATGAATAAGCAGATTGGATTTGCATAACGGTATTCCTGCACGCTGTGATTAATGGGTCAATTATTGACCAATCACCTGCAAAAGTACAGGTTTTATCCGCATTCTCACCATTTATTTACGGTCTTATTTATCCTGTGATCCAATTGGCTTCCCAATCCTTAAATACGGGATTAAAACCCTGCCGTTGCATCTGTTCAATAACTTGCTCGACGCTGCGATCATCGCTTATCTCAAATTGATCGAGTTGACTGTCGGGTGCTTGATAGCCGCCCGGTTGTGTCGAACTACCCGCACTGATGTGAGTAATTCCAAGTGGTAAAAGATTATCCCTCAGCTCAGGGCTTTCCCTTGTCGACATGCTGATATCAAGCTGATGATTAAAAAGTCTAAATGCACAAATCATTTGTACTAAACCTAAATCCGATAGAATAACTTTTGGAGTGATCCCGCCAGTACAAGGTCTTAACCTTGGCAGCGAAATACTAAAGCGAGTGCGCCAATAGCGACGCTCTAAATAGTCAATATGATATCCCATCATTAACGCATCTAAACGCCAATCATCCAGCCCCAGTAACACCCCAAGACCAATTTTATCGACCCCCGCCGCCGCAACTCTATCCGGTGTTGCTAAGCGATAGGCAAAATCCATTTTTTTACCTCGCGAATGGTGACGAGCATAAGTCTCTGGCTGATAGGTCTCTTGATAAATCATCACAGCATCTAAACCTAGCGTGACTAACTGGCGATAATGGTCCTCACTAATGGGTTGGACCTCCATCGCCACATAGCTAAATTGCTGCTTTACCAATGGCAAAATCTGCTTGAAGTAATCGATACCAACCTTAGTTTCATGCTCACCCGACACCAGTAAAATCGAATCGAACCCCCTATCTTTGATAATGGCTATTTCGGCCATCAACTCCTGTTCATTCAAGGTTTTGCGTTTGAGTTTGTTACTCATGCTAAAGCCACAGTAATCACATTCATTAGCGCACAGATTCGAGACGTATAGCGGTAAATACATGCCCAGATTCGCGCCAAATCGCTGCCGCGTAAGCGCCGCTGAACGTTGTGCCATGGTTTCGATATAAGGCTCTGCCGCAGGTGATATCAAGGCCAGTAAGCTTCGTAAATCCCCTGCTGGACTCACTAACGCCCGCTCGACATCTTGGGCTGTGCAAGAATACAGATCGAGTAACAGTTTATCCCGTGGGATGTTGGCAAATTCCTCTACAAAACTCATTGGTTTAAAAATCCCGTCAGAGGACTGGTCTGTACCGCGCCAGTTTGTACTCGGCCAAGCCCAGCTTCAAAGGCTCGCCGACCGCATTGCACCGCCTCCTTAAAGCACTCGGCCATCACTATCGGCGACGCGCTGCTGGCGATAGCGGTGTTGACGAGCACCGCATCGGCGCCCAGCTCCATTGCCCGCGCAGCCTGTGAAGGCGCGCCAATACCGGCATCGATCACCACTGGCACCCGCGCCTGCTCTATGATGATTTTTAAAAAGCTTTCAGTGACTAAACCCTGATTACTGCCAATCGGACTCGCCAGTGGCATAACCGCAGCGCAGCCCACCTCTTCCAAGCGGCGACAGAGCACAGGATCGGCATGCACATAGGGCATCACGATAAAACCTTTATCACAGAGAATCTTGGCCGCTGCTAAGGTTTCAATTGCATCGGGCATCAGGTACTTAGGATCGGGGTGGATTTCGAGCTTAATCCAATGAGTTCCCAGCATTTCACGGGCAAGCTCTGCCGCAAACACCGCTTCCTTGGCGTTTCTCGCCCCCGAAGTGTTAGGCAATAGCCGGACACCCGCTTGACGTAACGGCGTGAGTAAATCATCAAACCCCATTTTAAAATCAATTCTTTTCATCGCGACTGTCACTAACTGCGATTTTGAAGCCGTTATCGCCTCAAGCATCACTTGGCTATTGCTGAATTTTCCCGTTCCGGTAAATAACCGTGATTCAAACTCCACATCGGCAATCGTTAACATATTAGCCTCCCGCCACTGCTGAAAAAAGTTCTAATTTATCTTCATGTTGGCAGAGAATAGATTGCCAGCGGTTGCGCGGAACCACCTCTGCATTCAACACGATAGCAACTGAGTCGAGGGCAATATCTTGCGCGAGGATCACAGCCGCGAGCGAAGTCGGTTCAGTCAACGACTGTGGGATATTATTTATGTGAATTAAAATCATATCAAACCTCAAGATTATCTTTATTTGATGATAGATAAGCCCCTTTGGGGCCACATATGTCACAATGGGGATCCCGCGTTAATATCGCCGCAGTCCATGAAAGTGATTTAGCGTCGAAGCGCCAAAAACGCCCCAACAAGGCACTTTTCGATTCATTACAACTATCCATATTCAACAAAAGTTGCATAGCCACCAAAGATTGCATTGACGCCATCACGCCCACGCTCGGACCAAGTACGCCTTGGGTACTGCAGCTCTGTGACACTCTCGTCTGTGCGGGGAAAATACAGTGATAACAACCACCAGAGGGGAACTGCACTTGATCGACTGCAAACAATTGGCCGCTAAATGCTGCGATTGACGCGCTGACTAAAGGTAAAGCAGCTTCGATACTGCTGCGATTAATGGCTTGGCGGGTCGCAAAGTTATCAGTGCAGTCAAGCACGAGCACTCTTTTACCCTGTTGTTTTAATTGTAAAACCTCAGCGAAGTGATGAGCTGATGTCTCAGCACTAAATGCTGTTTCATGGGCAGTAACAGTGCACTGCGGCGCTAAGCCTTTGAGCTTTTGCTTGGCAACTCGCGCCTTATTGAGTCCAATGTCGGCATCGTTGAATAGCAATTGTCTTGGTAGATTCGATACTTCAACCTTATCCCTATCGATTAAGGTCAAGCGACCAATACCAGCACAAGCCAGATACTGCGTCGCCAATTGCCCTAAGCCGCCAAGCCCTACAATAACAACGCTGGCGTCGACCAATTGCAATTGCCCTGCCTCACCGACCTCTGGCAATAAGACTTGCCGAGAATAACGCATGAAATCTGAATCACTGAGTGTATGAGTGCTTTGTGTTCCGTCGCAAAGAACCTCTGCGTGATAAAGCGGTGGTTTTTTACTCATGCTTTGCATCCAACTTATGCTTTACAGCCAGTTCTTCAGACAAGCTACATTGCTCCCAAGCTTGGCTCAGCTCTGCAAACGCTGCTAACGGATCCTTAGCTTTCGTGATGGCGCGCACCACAGCAATATTGCCCACCCCAGTAGCTTTCACCTTTGCCAGATTATCTAAGTCCATGCCGCCAATGGCGACCAAGGGATAATGGTCTTGGAGTAACGCCACATAGTGTTTAAGTTTTGCGAGCCCTTGGGGCGCCGAAGGCATTTGCTTCGTCGTGGTTGGGAATATATGCCCAAGCGCTATGTAGGATGGCGAGTATTGATGCGCCAGTAGCAACTCAAAATAACTGTGGCTGGATATACCTAATGCGAGCCCTGCCGACTGAATGGCCGCTAAGTCGGTAACGGCGAGATCTTCTTGGCCTAAATGTACCCCAAAGGCATGGTATTTTATCGCTAACTGCCAGTGATCATTGATAAAAAGCTGCGCATTAAAATGCTTACCTAAGGCAATGGCCGTTTGAATTTGTGCTTCTAATTCAGAGCCAACCAACTCAAATTTACCTGACTCAGACTTGCCTAGCGCAGATTTATCTCGCTGGTATCCTGCTAACCCTGCAGCAGTTGACCCGCTGGTATCGGTTTTTATCCGTAACTGCACGGTTTTAACACCCGCAACTAACAAACTTTCCAGCATGATTAAGTCACTCACCACGGGATAAACACCAAGATCGGCATCGAGCACTTTAAAACCGTGGGATGAGATGTATTGAGCTGGCGTCGAAGTTATTCTTACCTGAGCGGTTGCCTGATCTGTTGCGGAAAAAACTGTTGCAACTAAGTCATTACCAACATCAAGATGTTGGTTGAGGTGATAACTAATAAAATTACCATCACACAATTTTATCTTGGCATAGCGGGACAAGTCATTGGGCCACCCCGTACGGGCCAACGACCCTGGACCTTGCCCTAAACCAATCGCCGCGCTTAAGCCTTGACTCACGTAGGCTTTGGCAACCACCACCGCATCTTGCAATACAAAACCTTGCGCTAACACGGCGGCAATAGCCGATGACAAAGTGCAGCCGCTACCATGGTTATGACGGGTATTAACCCGCGGGCTTGCCAACCAAAAACGCCCATTTTGATGCAGCTCAGAGCTAGCGCGTACTTGATGGCAAACCAGATAATCCTCGGCAAGCCCATGATCCCAGCCGTTGCTATCGAGAGTGCTAACATGAACGTTAGCCTGAGTTTGAGCATGAGTGTTATCGTGAGTTTTAGCATGAGTATCATCAAGAATATCAGTGCTGCCAAAGCTCACATCGCCCCCTTTAGCGAGCACACTGCAATCTAAACTCTGGGATAAAGCCTGTGCTGCAGCAACGAACTGCGATTTGGTCGAAACATCACTGTTAGTTAACCGCCCAAGTTCAAGCACATTGGGCGTGATAAGTTCGATTAAGCCTTTGAAAGGATTAAAATCTAAAGCTGATTTGGCAGAACTTTTTATATCCTGACAGTTATCTGCTGCTAATGCATCGCCACAACTGGCGACCATCACAGGATCGACAATCACAGGCACAGATGGATAGTGGATTTTAAAACTCGCGATCCAATCTGCCAGCAATGCCACTTGAGTTTGATCTGCCAGTAAGCCGATTTTAATTGCTTTGGGTGGCAAGTCTGAAAGCAAAGTCGTCAGCTGAGCCATTAACATCGCCGCTGATACGGGCTCGACTAAAGTGACTGCTACTGAGCTTTGCGCCGTCACTGTGGTGATCACGCAGCAACCGTGACAGCCCAAATCTTGAATTGTCGCCAAGTCCGCCTGAATACCGGCACCGCCGCCGCTGTCTGAACCGGCTATGGTCCAAACAAATGCGGGGCGAGCGGTATTCATGGGCGAATTACCCCCATGAATACCCGACATAATTAGGCTTCCTCTGCTTCGGCGACAAGCTTGTCTTTCACGTGATAGATCTCGGCGCCCGAAGCAGCAAATTGTGCCGATTTTAGCGCCATTGCCGCTTCCAACTCCTGCGGCGTCTTGACTGTGACTTGCATGGCTTGGTCAGCCGCTTCAACTTGATCCGCCTTCGCTTGTGCCGCCTCTAAGCCAGCGGCATAGGCGCGCACATCTTGGGTGATTTTCATCGAACAAAATTTAGGGCCGCACATAGAGCAAAAATGCGCGACTTTAGCGGATTCCTGCGGTAAAGATTCATCGTGGTAAGCGCGCGCGGTTTCAGGATCGAGTCCTAAGTTATATTGATCTTCCCAGCGGAATTCGAACCGCGCCTTTGCCAGCGCATTGTCACGAATTTGCGCACTCGGATGACCTTTGGCCACATCGGCGGCGTGGGCAGCAATCTTATAAGCAATCAAACCTTGCTTAACATCTTGTTTATTCGGTAATCCTAAGTGTTCTTTTGGCGTGACATAACACAACATAGCGCAGCCATACCAAGCAATCATGGCCGCGCCTATGCCGGAGGTGAAATGATCATACCCAGGTGCGATATCGGTGATTTGTGGGCCAAGGGTGTAAAACGGCGCTTCGTCGCAGTGAACTAACTGCTTGTCCATGTTCTCTTTAATGAGCTGCATCGGGATATGTCCCGGTCCTTCGATAATGGTTTGCACGTCGTATTCCCACGCGATTTTGACTAGATCACCTAAGGTTTCAAGCTCTGCAAACTGGGCGGCATCATTGGCGTCGGCAATTGAGCCTGGACGCATACCATCACCTAAAGACAGGGATACATCGTAGGCGACGCAAAGCTCACAGATCTCACGAAAATGGCTGTAGAGGAAGTTTTCCTTATGGTGGCTCAGGCACCATTTGGCCATGATTGAACCGCCGCGGGAAACGATCCCAGTAACACGTTTAGCCGTCATCGGCACATAACGCAGCAGTACACCAGCATGAATAGTAAAATAATCAACACCTTGCTCCGCTTGTTCAATCAAGGTATCGCGGAACACTTCCCAGGTTAAATCCTCTGCCACGCCGTTCACTTTCTCCAGCGCTTGATAAATAGGCACAGTGCCGATGGGCACTGGCGAATTACGGATGATCCACTCGCGGGTTTCGTGAATATAACGACCCGTGGATAAATCCATGACAGTATCTGCACCCCAACGGGTTGACCAGACGAGCTTTTCCACTTCTTCCTCGATGGAAGACGTCACCGCCGAGTTACCGATATTGGCGTTCACTTTCACCAGAAAATTACGCCCGATAATCATAGGTTCGGCTTCGGGATGGTTAATATTCAGCGGAATAATCGCGCGGCCACGGGCAACTTCGGCGCGGACAAATTCGGCGGTAATCGGTTCGCCGACTAAGGCACCAAAGGCTTCGCCCTTGGCTTTACGATTGAGGATTTCATCCTGTACTTGCGCAAGTACCATGTTCTCGCGGATCGCCACATATTCCATTTCTGGCGTGATAATCCCTTGACGGGCATAGTGTAATTGACTGACACGTTTGCCCTGCAGCGCTCTGCGTGGGCGGACAATGGCACTCGAGCCTGCCTCAAAACGCAGATGATCTAAACCGTCGTCGGCGAGTCTTTGTTGGGTAAAGTCTGAGGTCGCGCAGGATAATTGCTCTGTGTCGTTGCGGGCTAGGATCCAGTTTTGTCTTAATTTACCAAGGCCTAGACGCACATTGATGTCGGCCTCAGGATCGGAATAAGGTCCGGCGCAATCGTACACGCGGATTGGCGGATTTTTTTCCATGATGGGCGCATCATCTGTGCCGCCGACCAGGGTGTCAGTCTGCAGAATTTGCCGCATGCCAACGCGAATATCGGCACTGGAACCCTCGAGATAAATCTTTTGTGAATTAGGATGTTGCAGTGGCGCTAGCGTATCGATAAAGGCTTGGGCCTGCGCACGGGTTTCGCGGCGACTCGGCGCCTGAGGCACGATTGATTGACGAGACTCAGTCGATTTATTAGGGATTGTCGATTCTGGCGCTGTGATTTCTGTCGCATTGGCAGCTACAGCTGGGTTTTGGTTTGAACTGGACATAAGCAATCTCACGTTAAAAAATGGAGTTGCTTGTCTGGAGAATTGAGTTGTTGATAGCTGGACATGGCAATCAACTTTTGTGCCCAACACTGGCTTCAAAAATTGAGTTACCCTGCTCAATAACAATTAAATCTCAACATTAAGGCTTAAAACATTGCTGAGTTAACAGGTGTTCAAGCCGTCTATTTTGGCGATTTAATATGTGTTATTACGCTTGTTTCCTTCGCAGGTTTTAACCTGATCAGGTTCAACGGATCCCGAATAAACGGTCTCAGCCAAGAGGCACTCCGACAAGATGAGTACGCAGTATAGACAGAAGCGGCAGCAACAAACAAGGAAAAAAGCAATTAAAAACCTTAACCACCAATCCAAAATAAAGATTTATAATTAATTGTTTTTAATTGATTAAATAAAATGAAACCTAAAAAGCTATAATTAGCATGAAAATAAATCATAAAAGAAAGTCACTATTTATGGGGTTTGAGCATCATTTTGTTTAATCGAGATTGAATGGCATCATCAATAGCTTGATTGATTTTTTTGCCACTGCAGTTAATGGGAAAACCTAAATTTTCGGCGTTAGGATTAACTTGAGTGCCGACTTGTACCACGCGATAACAAGTATCCCCTTTACGCACAATACGATTTGGGTCTAAGGGTAAATCTAGACTCGTTGTGCCACCGAAATCATCAGCATTAGGGACAAATAGCACCTCCATCTCTGGGCTCATTTCACTCATATTCGATTTCCGGGTGAACTTATCAGCCTGTTCAATGACGAGATCATCGAGCGCTTGCTCGCGCTGACGTTCAAAATATTGCTGGGTGAATAAACTCATGCTTGAGCTTGTCGCTATTGTGCTCTCACCTTCTGCTGCAGGCGAGCTCTTAGCGCCAAGCTGCGGCTTCATTTCTGTGGTATCAAGCGTATTAGTTGTTTTTTTGCCGTCACTTCCGCGGGCTGTACTTCACTTTGGGCACTTGATTGAGTTTTCTTTGATTGAGATTGGCTCGATTGAGTGATGTTCGGTTTAACCGTATCTGGGTTCACTTTTTCCGACTCTACTTTTTCAGAGACGGCCTTTTCGGGTGCTATTGTTTCAGGCATGACCTTTTCAAGTATTGGCAGAGGCTTCACTTGAGTTTGAGGTGTGGGAACAATTGTAGGCGTAACAGAACTTGTCGCTTCAGTCTTATCCTCGGCCTTGATCTCAGTTTTGGACTCCGAGGTTTCGGCTTTCTCTACCGCGGGAGCATAAATAAAGTAAGCCTTGATCGCTGTCACTTTAGGGCCACGGCTTTCTATTTCATTCAATCCAAAGGGATTTAACTGCGGGCGCCACAAAATGCAGATAAGTAAAAATAAACACACATGCACTAAGAGCACAAAAAATAACAAACTGAATCCTTTGAAATACGGCTGACGAGCACGCAAAACGGATCCCGTCCCCAATCCCTGAGCACTAGTTTGTATCGTCCTAGACAGTTCAGGTTTGGATTCAGATTCAGATTCAGAAACCAATTTATCTTGATCTTGATGTTCAGCACGGATTTCTTGCAGTACCAAATCTTGGGCTTGCTCTTGGTCTATAGCTTGGGTGTCATGCTCAGTGACTAAAAAGCCTGCACCGCTATTGAACGCTAATGGCTCCGCATTAGTGGTAAAAACAGGCGTTTGAGCAGCATCCAGTTCACCGAGCTGATGATCAAAGGCGATAAAAGTCTCACCTTCTGGCGATGTGACCGAAATCAGCAAAGCACTATCGACATCATCTCCAATCGCTATCGCTGTAGGAGATGCTGTCAATAAAGGCGCGGCCTTGGGTTGATGTTGAAAAGGCAAAATCCATCCTTAGGTTTTGTATAGTATCCATTGATTTCAATGATGCTTAACGTGGAACGATTACACTCTAATTCAATATCAATCCAATATCGGGTTGGTAAATATTGAAAGCGAATTATCTATTGATTGCATTTACTTACGAGTGCTCAACGCAGATTAGAGGAGGCAAACAGAGCAAAGTTCAATGCGAATGCAACCTGCTACAAGCACAGTACTTTACGCCAGTGCTTGATAAGTCACTTGCCTGTTAAGACAAATAAGGCTGGGAATTGGGATCATAATCGCGCTAAATTGAATGTTAAATCTCACGTCTTGAAGCGAGTAGCATCATCAATGCGATGCACTGATGGGAGTGCAAGACGGCGTTAAAAATCTAAAAGATGAAAAACAGAAGCCAACCATAAATTTAAGCTTACAAGTGTACGCTTAAATATGGTGATTTATTTTTCTAACTGATAGACTCAGTCATTATCGTTTACGAGTGTGTATCTACCATGTCGAGTCAAAGTGTTACCGAACAGCTAAACACAGTTAAAAACCCGGTAAAATCTGGACCATATAGTATCAAAGAAGAGATCGCTAACAGTGTATCCCATGGCCTAGGTGTTATTGCGGGGATTGTGGCATTGGTGCTCATGCTGCTTAAAGGTCAAGATCACCTAACGCCAATTCAACTTACGGGCGTAACCATTTATGGTGCGAGCATCATAGTGCTTTTCCTATGCTCGACGTTATATCACAGCGTTAGCCATTCAGGCTGGAAACATAAACTGAAGATCGCCGATCACTGCGCTATTTACTGTTTAATTGCAGGAACTTACACACCTTTGATGCTGATAAGCTTACAAGGCACGCAGTCGATAGTGATTTTAACGGCCATTTGGTCGCTTGCAATTGGTGGGATCCTATTTAAGACACTGTTTATTCACAAATTCAAAAAGTTAAGCTTAGTATTGTATCTCGCTATGGGTTGGCTATGTGTCACTGTGATGGGCGATTTAACGGCGGCGATGTCAGAGGTAGGCTTTAATCTATTAATCTTAGGCGGGTTATTTTACACCTTAGGAGTTGTGTTCTACGTCGGTAAACGCATTCCATTCAACCATGCCATTTGGCATTTGTTTGTGCTCGGCGGTGCCATGAGCCACTTTCTGTGTATTTATCTGACTGTTATTTAAATGGCTATTATTTAGCTGATGGTGATTTAACTGGCTCTGATTTAAATGACTATGACTTAACAGATGGTGATTCAGCTGACGGTGATTTATCTGTGGGTCAAAGCTAAAAGTCGTTAATTATCTATTCAAGCACTTCCTCGAACGCTCTCTCAAACATCGCAATCAAGCACGGCTATTCAATTCAGTAAACAGCGACGCTAATAGCGTCGCTTGTTCCGCTCTGCCACACTGGCGCCAAAGCGCAATAATACATTCTGCGGTACACAAGCCCCCTTCTTGCTGATTACGCCGCAATATAAAGGCGGATTCAGGCATAAGTGGCGGCAAACTGACTCGTGCGGCTGTTTTGAGATAGGGACTCTGGCGCAGCATCTTACGCGCCTCCTGCCAAGTCGCATCTAAAATCACCACTTGGTTCGGCATTCGTTGTGCTGCTATAACTGTAGATTGCGCATGCACTAACAAGGCTTGTGCGTTCGAGAGCGCTGGCTCAGCTAAAACCGTATCTAAGGCATTATGATCAATGGGCCCAGTGTGCTCAGTATCACTTGCTGGAAACAACAGTTTAGCCTGCTGCGATGCCAACATAGCCACTAAATCGTTATCAGGTGCCGTTCTCGACCAGACGATGCTTTTCACCTCTTCAGGGAATGCGGCTAACGCGAGTTGGCCAGTATTCGTTTTGCGGGTTAACTCGCGCTCGTGGGTCAATAAAATAATCTGCATTGCCTTCCTTACTGCTGCAAAAGAATGAGAAATAACATTAAACATCTAGCGATGTTAGGAACAGGCTCGAAGCAGTATCAGCTTAAAAGAGCACGTTGAAATAACGACGTTTAATCGCTACCCAAACCCTGCTCACTCAGTTATGCGTGAAATAAAATCATACATTAAATACATGATTTTAAAGTGATAAAACTTACAAGCATTCCAGCGCTATCTGTTTTAGCAGAAAAGTTTCACGCTCTATTGATTGGCCTTTATGGGGATGATTGCGCTGAATATCTTCGTTATGGGCGATAGCTTGATGAATATTAAGCCATTCAGGCCGCATGCCATTTTTTATCTCATGGGCTTCTAATCGAGTCTCACCTAAACCACGCTCACCCAGTGTGATGTCAATACGGCACACATAACAGAATGACTCCATGTGCACTACATTCGCTCCTTCACGGTACCAAGGTCGAAACTCTTCATAGCGACCAAAGGGCGCTAACACTTGAATGTCTAAGGCACCGGTTTCTTCCTGAAGCTCGCGGATCAGTCCATCTTCGAGACTCTCGCCATCATTAATTCCGCCTCCGGGTAAGCTGTAGTCGCGGTATTTTTGGGTATAAAGTAGCAAAATGTCTTCACCCGATAACACTATCGCGCGGGCAGCTCTGCGGTAAAAAACGCGTGCCGTCTGTAGGTTAACCGCAGGATCTTGGGTGGTTCTCAATAAACGCATCGTCGTAGCCATTTGCCGAAAAGGAGTCGCAGCATAAACGAAAATGCGCCAAATGCAGATCAAAAACTGCCACAGAGGCAATAATCACACTCAGTCCAGTCAGAGTGATTAATAGATTTTAACGATTACAAGATTGATTGTTAACGGTTTATGCTAAAATCATTTTACCAATAATATTAACAACGAGATCGCGATGCATCAGCTCTTTCGCCTGATCCTCATCTTAGCTGCTCATCTTTGGTTCTCAGCGTAATGCCCAAGCGGAAAAATGCTCAAGAACATTCAAGCTCACTCATACTCATTCAAGAGCTGGGCCAATTGCTGCTGATAGGCGTGAATAATTTCAGGAGTTTGCTTGTGCGCCGGCATGCGTTGGTAATGGCCAATCACCTGCGACAGGTAGCTGTGTGCTCGCGGCAAACTTGCTTCATCTAACGTCTGCCACATTAACGACCCAGTAGCAGTGATAGGCAGACAATTTGGAGCCGCGATTGTACTGACATGGAGGATTTCGTAGAAACGTTGATTCTCTTCCAATAAGTGTTCCGACTTAAGCCCTAGCCCTAAGGCCGAAAGTGATTGCCTGACATAGTAATTATGATGCACGGGACACAAAATAAACTCGAGGTGCCGCAGTGGGTGTTGCGCTAAAATTGCCCGCACTAATTTCACCAGCAATTCACCACCCACGCCAGCGATGATAATCAACTGTTTATCTTTGTCACTGGTTTGCTCGAGCGGTAAAGCCGCGACATCGAGGCAATGCACTTGCCACTGAGTATGACAACTTAAGTTTGGGCCTATACCTGGGTTTAAGTGAGGATTTTGGCCTAATAAGTCAGCGGGGAAAAAACGCTGTAAACGCAGCTCAAGCGCCTGCATTAGCGAAGGCACACAATCGACAAAATGCACTTGGCGAGCAGCATTCCTTTTTAACAACAGCATACCGAGCAAACCATGATCGCAGCAGCAATCCCAAATATGATCGTAATGGCCAGTGATCATGCTATCTATCTGTTGTAAACGTTGGCTAATTTTCACGGTTTGACCTTACTACTGCGGCTCCAAATACTGTAAATCCCACTGTAAATCCCACGCTAAATTGCATTTTTAAGCAAAAAGAAAGCGCGCAGTTTACCCGAGTCAAAAGCAAACCACATCTTTTGTTCGTGCCCTCGCAGTGCTTCTTGTCACGTCTGTCACGCCACGCCTTAATGTGGTGAATACGTATGCAGGCCGTTGCGGTTAAAAAGCCATCGCCACTAGTATGCTGTGAGTCACATTCATTATAAAAACAAGGATCAAGGAATGTTCATCAAGACCAACCCAATTCAGTTCACTCGCAGCGACTTAACTGCCTGTCACGTAACAGACTGCCACTTAACAAACAGCCACTCTCGCCAGAGCTCATCGTGCCAAAAGCTATCGCAAGTGCTATTAGGCCCTACAGCCATCGCCCTTGCGGTCACGAGTCTTTTTAGTGCCAACGTATTTGCCAAAACCGTTACCGTCAGCTCACCCAACCAACAAATTCAAATCAGCTTGAGTGACGATACAGGCCGCCCCGAATATAAAATCGATTTTCACGGCAAAACAGTCATAGAACCGAGCCGCTTAGGCTTAGTTTTTCAATCCCTTGGCGAACTCGGTCAAGGATTACAGATAAAAAGCAGCGATAAAAAAAGTGCCGATGAAAAGTGGCAACAACCTTGGGGCGAACAGGAATGGATCCGCGATCAGCACAATCAACTGACTGCAGTATTAAGTAATGGCAAGGTGCAACTCGAAATCGAATTTAAAGCCTTTGACGATGGGATTGGCTTTCGCTATCACTTAGCCCCACAAGCTGCCCTGCCCGCCAATTCGCCGCTATTAATCACTGACGAGTTAACCGAGTTCAATGTCGGCAAAAGCGATAAAGCTACAGCATGGTGGATCCCTGCCCGCGGCTGGAATCGCTACGAATATTTATATCGCACCACAGTGCTTAAAGACGTCGATAGAGCCCATACCCCCTTCACCTTTAAACTCGCAGACGGTACGCACTTAAGTATCCACGAAGCCGCCTTGGTGGACTTTGCCGCCATGACCTTAGATCAACAGCGCGATGGCAAACTTAAGGCCGATCTCACGCCTTGGTCCGATGGTATTCGCGTCAAAACCCAAGTGGGTTTTTATACGCCGTGGCGCACCATTCAAATTGCCGACAAAGCAGCTGGGCTGCTCAATTCGCACCTCATCCTAAACCTCAATGAACCCAATAAACTCGGCGATGTTACTTGGGTAAAACCAGGGAAATACGTCGGTATTTGGTGGGGAATGCACTTAAACGAAAATACCTGGGGCTCGGGCCCAACCCATGGCGCAACCACTAGTGAAACAAAGCGTTATATGGATTTCGCCGCTAAATATCAGTTTGATGGCGTACTGGTAGAAGGTTGGAATGAAGGTTGGGACGGCGACTGGTTCCACAATGGCGATCAATTTAGCTTTACCAAGGCCTATGCTGATTTCGATCTGCCCGCCATCACAGCCTACGGGGCAAAACAAAATGTACGTTTAATCGGCCACCATGAAACAGCGGGTTCAGTCACGCATTATCGCGATCAAATGGCTGATGCCTTCGCCCTGTATGAGCAGCATGGTGTTACTCAAGTCAAGACGGGCTATGTCGCCGATGGTGGCCAAATCAAGCGTATCGATGACAAAGGCATTACCCGTCAGGAGTGGCACGACGGCCAATTTATGGTCGGTGAGTATTTGCACAATGTCACTGAAGCAGCAAAACACCACATCAGTATCAATACCCACGAGCCGATCAAAGACACAGGCCTGCGCCGAACCTATCCTAACTGGATCTCCCGCGAAGGTGCCCGCGGCCAAGAGTATAATGCTTGGGGTAGCCCACCAAACAGCCCTGAACATACGGCCATGTTACCCTTTACCCGCATGCTTGCGGGTCCAATGGACTTTACCCCGGGGATTTTTGACTTAGCGCCCAAAGGGTTGGATGCAGAAAATCGTGTGCAAACCACATTGACCAAACAGCTCGCCTTGTACGTTGTGCTCTATAGCCCAATCCAAATGGCAGCGGATCTGCCGCGCAATTATGAAAAGCACTTAGATGCCTTCCAATTTATCCGCGATGTGCCCACAGATTGGTATCAAAGTGTCGCGCTGGCCGGTGAAGTCGGTGACTATGTGGTCTTTGCTCGCCAAGCGAAGGATCAAGGTGATTGGTACTTAGGCGCACTCACGGATGAAACCGCACGCAAGGTCACGGTCAAACTGGATTTCCTCTCCCCGAATAAACGTTATCAAGCACAAATTTACCGCGATGGTTCAAAGGCCGATTGGAAAACCAATCCCTATGATTATGTGATTGAAACCAAAGAGGTGAGTGCTAAAGATAGCCTAAACCTCACACTCGCCAGCAGTGGCGGCACGGCAATCAGATTCAAAGTACTTTAATAAAGTGCTTTAACGACTTTGTTGCGAGCAACAAAGTCGCTATAAACAAAAGTCACCATAAACAAAGGGCGCTAAAAAGCGCCCTTTGTGTTTACTATGACCCGATTAGTTTAACGTCAGCGCCACTATTTTAAGTGGATGATTGTCATCGAACGAAGGGAAATCCTCATGGGGATCGAGCCAAGTGTGCGTAGTGACTGTACGACCTTGTTTTTCAACACAGCGCACTAAACTGTCGAACCATGCTTGGCGCTCGACTTTCGCCACATTGTTACAGCAAACGATAGTGCCACCGACTTTGGTCGCCATTAATGCGGGCTTAAACAAACCTTGATAATCATTGACCAAATCGACAATACCAAAAGCACTCTTGGCATAACGCGGCGGATCGAGAAACACCAGATCAAACTGGGTTTGCGCCAATTTGGGATAACTCGGTAATTTTTGATTGCGGCGCCCTCCCACACTCAAGCCTGCCAATTGGCGCAATGCCGGAAACGCATCACTCTGCACAAACTCACATACATTCGACACCTGATTTAACGCCGCATTCGCTTTGCCCGTCGCTAAAGCAAAGGAAGAAAAATCAACATTCATCACCTGAGTCGCGCCGCCGATGGCTGCCGCAGTACCAATGCCGCAGGTGTAGGAAAACAAATTCAGCACGGTTTTATCTTGGCTGTGTGCCCGCACATATTCGCGGCCAACACGCATATCAAGGAATAACAGCGGATCTTGTCCTTCGTGGCGCAGTTTAGTGCTGAACTTGATGCCATTTTCCTGCATTACTCGCTCAGAACTCGCGATCTCTGTCAGTGCGGGTGATAAGGCATTCAATACACGGGAATGGCCTAATGAACGATCGTTATACACTATCGGCAAATCGGCCTGTTGCAACAAAACAGTGCCGACATCAACCAACTCTTCGTCGGTTAAGGTCTGATGAAAACTCTGCACTAGCCAAGTATCGCCATAACGGTCGATATTCAAGCCACTGACGCCTTCGACTGTGCCATGGAACACCCGAAAACAATCGGTTTGATCCTGTTCTGCTTGTTGTAAAAAATCATGGCGTTTCGCCAGAGCCGTCGATAACAGCGTTTGAATAGACATAAAAAGCGGGACTCGCGCAGCGGAAACCTGCGTAAGGTTTCAAGAGGGAAAACGGCATAATACCAAACTAGGTCGCAGAATATCGGAAAAGTTCGCCCCGAAAACAGTATAAACACCGACTAACATCCAAATGGGGGGAACTCTATGTCCCCCAACCCGCCAAGCCTGTTATAACCAAGTGCACGGAATAATTTTCAAACAAAGATGTAGGTTAAATCATTTCAAGCAACGGCTCTAACCCTGGCGCCGTTTTAGTCGGCACAAACTCTATCACCTCAAACTCAGCAACATCGGCAATGCAGAAAGGATCTTGCTGCAAAATAGCCTCTAGCGCCGCGCGACTTTCAGCCTTGGCGAGGATGACGCCACCGGTACGTGGCACTTTGCGACCCGAGGCGACAAAAGTCCCTGCGGCATAATACTCATCAAGATAAGCAATATGGGCGGCTAAATGTAACTCCACTTCTGCAATTGGCTTTTTATAGGTAAGCGAGACAACAAACATAGGGATCCTTTAATCAACTGAAAAAATTTAAAATAATCGAACGAAAAACGCTTAATCTGGCGATCATCATAAGCTAAGTACCTATCTGATCCCACCATATCTAGGCTGGCTATTATCATAGTGCAGAGTGCGCGACTTTCGAGTCAAGCTATCGGCATCCGTACTGGATATTTATTGCATGCTGACTCTTATTAAGTGCATTGAACTCGCCGTCAGTTATGACGCGGTTGATTTTATCACTCAGTTAACATCCGCAATAACAATACCCTTTTTTCTAAAAAATAATGCAATGACTGATCATCAAGTATTCTAACAAGATTAGAGAGTTATTTGAGCATTCCAGCAAGCCTATGACTATTGATAAACCGTCTAAATGCGTTACACCTATGTTTCCATCCAGTTACTAAGCCATGATGAATACGTATGTAAGCAGTTGTGCAAAAATCTACGCCGAGGCTACTATAAATCCGCTCGTTTCACCCTCTGCTTGTGGGGTTTGAAATCTGTGAGGTCGTTTCTGATAGGGTTATATACAAGGATTGCTATCAGGCTTAAGTTCTTTCTGCTGACTGGCTTTAGGCCACTCACTTGGGCTAACCCCTTTGAATTAAGGTGTTAGCCCAAATTTGAAATGAATTTATCGGCGAATATGCTTCTGAGGGAGGAGTATATTCGCTATTTTTTCACAGAGTACACTCATTCATGGCATGCGCGAAACTACCATGAATAAGCCATGAATCTGACTCTTAGCTTTTATTGTATGCTCTTGGCTGTGATGAAATAGCTCACCACATAAAAGCAAAGTACAGTGCCAATCCATTGCTCGGCAAAACAATTAAAACAATAAGCACTCAAGGCAGAAATACTGCCGGCAACAGAAAGGAAGTTCAATGTCTTCGAATCACCAGCAAGATCCCCATCAAGCCGCAGCGCCTCAGTTGCCGCATGCATTCAAGCAACAACCTGAGCTGAGTTTCTGGCAAATTTTTAATATGTGTTTCGGTTTTTTAGGCATTCAATTTGGGTTTGCCCTGCAAAATGCCAACGTCAGCCGCATTTTTCAAACCTTAGGGGCTTCTATCGATGAAATTCCCATACTGTGGATTGCCGCACCACTGACGGGTTTATTGGTTCAACCTATTATTGGTTATTTGAGTGATAACACCTGGGGACGCCTTGGCCGTCGCCGCCCCTATTTTTTGATTGGCGCGATTTTTACTACCCTTGCCATTTTCATCATGCCGCACTCGCCTACCCTGTGGATTGCCGCTGGCATGTTATGGATCATGGATGCCTCGATCAACATCGCCATGGAGCCGTTTCGCGCCTTCGTCGGTGACAATTTACCGAAAAGCCAACGTACTCAAGGCTATGCCATGCAAAGCTTTTTCATCGGCATTGGCGCTGTGGTCGCTTCGGCCTTACCCTATATTTTGACTCACTTTTTTGATGTTGCGAATACTGCACCAGCGGGTGAAATTGCCGATTCAGTGCGTTATGCCTTCTATTTTGGCGGCACAGTATTATTGCTCGCCGTTAGTTGGACTGTCGTATCGTCAAGAGAATATTCCCCTGAAGAATTAGCCGCCTTTAACGCAAAACAAGCCGATGCTGAAGATGAAACCTTAGCTCGCACTCGTACCCGCAAGGACTATCAATTTGCCTCCATCGTGTGGATGGGTCTCGGCGCCCTGCTCACCTTCGCTATTTGGGCTCAGGATTTAGATAAGCAGTTGTATATCTTGAGCTTAGGAATTTTCGCCTTTGGCCCATTGCAATTGTATTGCGCGCTGCGTTTGGGCAATTCACAACCCGCTGAACGCAATAAGCTCGGCATGGTATTTAGCGTGGTCGATGACTTGTTCCATATGCCCAAAGCCATGCATCAACTGGCGATCGTGCAGTTTTTCTCTTGGTTCGCACTGTTTGCCATGTGGATTTACACCACCGCCGCCGTGACGTCTTACCATTTTGGCAGCAGCGATGTGTTGTCCCAAGCTTATAACGACGGCGCAGATTGGGTCGGCGTACTGTTCGCCTCCTACAATGGTTTTGCCGCCATTGCCGCGATTTTTATTCCTATGCTGGCTAAGCGTATTGGCATCAAGCTGACCCACACAGTCAATATGTTCTGTGGTGGTATAGGTTTGATTAGTTTCTTTTTTATTACAGACCCAAGCCTGTTATGGCTGCCTATGATAGGTGTCGGTATCGCGTGGGCGTCAATTTTATCTGTGCCCTACGCCATGTTGTCGGGCATGTTACCCCCGCAAAAAATGGGCGTTTACATGGGGATTTTTAACTTTTTCATCGTCATCCCGCAGCTTCTTGCCGCCAGTGTGCTGGGTTTAGTGCTCAATGGTCTGTTCGATGGTCAACCTATTTATGCACTGATCACAGGTGGCGTCTTGATGATGTGTGCAGGCATTGCCGTATTATTTGTCGACCAAGACGTTGTCGAACAAAATAACCCAAATAATCAAAGTGCAGCGATGAACCGCAAGACCCACTTAATCACGAAAGCCACAAGCAAATTAACAAATAAAAGTTAGCTCTTTATAGCAACGATACACAATAGCCGACATGCAGCAATGCATGTTAAGCGCGGTGAATTCGGTCATTTGGCTAATCACAGCAGCATAAAATATCTTTATCAATTCAATCACTATAAAAATAAAACCATTATTTGGGGAGAACGAGATGGAATCGAGTCCTACGCCGCAGCAGGATCTGCACACCAGCCAAAACCGTCACACACAAGCGTTAACAAGACGCAGCCGCCTAGCGCTTGCCGTCGCCGCAAGCCTATTGGGGATAATAGGGTTAGCGGCCTGTTCACCCACATCGAATTCAGCAACAACTGCCACAAGTGTGAATGCCGCGCCAAGTGTGCAGCGGGTTGCGCCCGGCGCACCGGGTAAAGCGCCGACTTGGGCATTTTCGGGTAAAACTGGTATTGGGACGTCTTACGAGCCTTATACCCAAGGTCAATATCAAGATGCCAAGCAAAATCCCATTAGCCGTGTTTGGTTCTCCCTCGCCCAAGGTATTTTAACCGAAACCATGTATGGTCTTATTCACAATGCGCAGCTCAAAGAACTGCAATTTGTGATCACGGGAAATGGCTTTGTCGATACCGAAAAAGATAACACCATCAGCAGCATAGAATATTTAGATACAGATACTAATGGTCGCCCACAATCCCTTGCCTATAAAATTATCAATAAAGATGTTGAAGGTAAGTATCAGATTGAAAAGCATATCTTTACCGATCCAGACCGCGACACTTTGATGATGCGTGTCACCTTTACTGCCTTTGAAGACGGCATTACACCGCATTTGTATGTCAATCCGCATATCGATAACGCAGGCGCCAATGATATCGGCCGCATCGACACTCATACTGACAGTCATGCTGACAGTCATGCTGACAATCATGCCAACACTCATGCTAATAATCAGGCGCTGGTGGCCTATACCGCCGCCAAAGACAGTAGCGTAATGACGGTAAAATCCGATCTGAATTTTGTGCAGGCAACCACTGGCTTTGTCGGTGTCTCCGATGGCCTAGCCGATTTGGCCGATAACGGCAAACTCGATACGCCCTATCAAACGACCAGTGCGCAAGATAAATCGACCGTCGGCAATATCGCCTTTACCGCGAGTTACCCTACGCTCATCAAAGCCAAACCCGTCACTTTTAATCTCGCCATCGGTTTTGGTAAAGATGAAGCACAAAGTTTAGCCAATGCCGATGCCAGCTTAGCCGCAGGTTATGATTCTGTGCTCAGCCATTACAATGCAGGCTGGCAGGGTTACCTAAGCTCACTGCCCGCCATCGCAAACATGGCCAACAACACCACAGATAACGGCAAGCTGCTGTATACCAGCGCTATGGTCTTGAAAGCGCAGGAAGATAAAACCTATGCGGGCGCACTGATCGCCTCGTTATCTAACCCTTGGGGCGATACGGTTTCGGCAGCCGTGCCGAGCACTGGCTATAAAGCAGTATGGCCGCGCGACTTTTACCAATGCGCCATGGCATTCCTCGCCATGGGTGACACGCAAACGCCCAAAGTGGCCTTCGAATACCTGAAAAAAGTGCAAGTGACCGAAAAGACGCCTGGCTTTACGGGTACGCCCGGTTGGTTCCTGCAAAAGACCCATGTGGATGGCCAAATTGAATGGGTCGGCGTGCAACTCGATCAAACTGCCATGCCTATCATGCTCGGCTGGAAACTCTGGCAAGCGGGCGTACTCACCCCTGATGAGATCAGTCACTGGTATCAAGAGATGCTCAAAGGTGCAGCGGACTTTTTGATCAGCGGCGGTGACGTCAATCTGGATTGGAATCACACTCAAATCACCCCACCTAAAACTCAGCAAGAACGTTGGGAAGAACAAGCGGGTTACTCACCCTCAACAACGGCCGCCGTGATCGCCGGTCTTGTTGCCGCGAGTGAAATTGCCAAAGAAGCTAAAGATATTACTTCAAGCGCCCGTTATCTTGCTGCCGCTAAAAGCTTAAGTGACAGCTTGGAAAAGCATTTAGTCACCACCCAAGGGCTATTGAAAAACAGCGCAGATGTCAGCGCGCCTTACTATTTACGTTTAAGCCCGAATGGCGAGCCAAACACTCGCGATACACTGGCGGCAAATAACGGTAAGCAAGGTTTAGATCAACGTCAGATCCTCGATGGCGGATTTTTAGAACTAGTGCGTTATGGCGTGCGCGGTGCAACTGACAAGCTCATCAATAAAAGCCTTCAATTGATTGATAATACTGAGCTTGAGCACAACCTACGCCTTAAATATGAGTTTAGCGCCAAAGATGGCAGCACTATCCCAGGCTTTAGACGTTATGGCAACGACGGCTACGGTGAGGATACGGTTTCTGGCAATAACTATGCAGAATCCGGCAGCAACAGCGCCGATCAACGCGGCCGAATCTGGCCATTCTTCACCGGCGAGCGCGGTCATTTTGAATTAGCACTCGCCCAAGCAAAAGGCGAGCTAACAGGCAATAACGCGCAGCAAACCAAGCAGCAGTTAATCAACACCTATGTGCAAGGCATGGAAACCTTTGCGAATGCGGGCATGATGTTACCCGAGCAAGCGTGGGACGGTGTCGGCGATGCCACCCGCTATCATTACCAACTCGGACAAGGCACCAACTCTGCCACACCGCTTGCTTGGACCCATGCCGAATACATCAAACTGGTGCGCTCAATGACCGATGGCCAAGTCTGGGATTATTACCCTATCGTCCCTGCGGCATTAAAATGACAAGTTGAAATAATCAATTAAAATAGCGCATTAGCTTAACGATACTTTGATAAATTGCAGGCTAGAACAGCATCCTAGATGTTGTTCTAGCTTTTTTATAGACGGTTTATGATGCCTGATTTAGCTCCCGCTTTTCATAGGCTTATGCTGCGGGTAATCTTGCGGCGTGCAACCAAATTGCATTTTAAAGGCGGCACTGAAACTGCTGACACTCAAATAACCTAAACTATGGGCCACCATAGTTGTGCTCTCCCCTTGGCTTAAGCTCTCAAGCGAATTTAACAAACGAAACCTTTGCCGCCATTGTCGATAAGTGAGCCCAGTTTCAGCTTTGAATAGTCGCTCAATCGTTCTCACACTCGCGCCGCCCATTTCGGCTAACTCGGTCAGTGAGTAACTCACTTTTGGACGTCGGATCAGCGTTTGGATTAATCGGCTGAGTCTTGGATCTGAGCCAGCGGGTAAATGGGCATCCAGACTGTCCAGAGTTTGAAGCTCATCGATGGCAACCAAACCCAGCCGATGCAGTTGTCCACTGTCCATAAGATGTGAACTTTCACAAAGTTTAAGCACTAATTCGCGCATCAGCGCTGTCATAGTCACCATCACCACTTGCGTATCCTGTGGCCTAACGCCATAGCTAGGGTCAATATAAATATTGCGAGTATGGGCGTGGGTTTCACTGTTCACTTGATGGGGCAGATTGCAAGGGATCCAAACGGCATGGGTTGAGGGGACCACCCAGACGGCATTTTCACTGCGAACACGTAACAAACCTTTGGCGGCCCAAAGTAGCTGACCCCGCGGGTGCGAGTGAGGCTCGATACCCGCTTCCGCCGCCATATTGCGAGTATGGGTCAGTACGGGCCGATTGGCATCTATGATAAACGCCGCATCACTGGGTGTTAACAATGTCGCTTTAGGAACATATTTTGACATATTACCCTCTTAAAACGCCAAACTAAGTCAGCTATCTTAGTAGGCATCTTTTACGTATTCAACCCAATAGGTCGGTAAACATGAAACGTTTTATTGGCGTTAAACAGCTAGCGTTTTTCAGTGCACTGTTGATCGCTACTTTACTTGCGCTTTTTCCGCTAAGTCAGCATCCCGCGGTGTTTTCCTACAGCGCAGGCGTAGTGTTAGTGACCTTGATGTTTTGGAGCACAGGTTTCTTCCCGCCCTTTATGGCGGGGTTAATCTTTTTTGCCCTTGCCACCATTTTTAAACTCATTGAGCCGAGTATACTTTTCTCCGGATTCGGCTCAACTGCGGTGTGGTTAATCATTTCAGGGTTTGTGATCGGCAGTGCCATCACTCAGTCTGGCTTAAGTCGCAGAATGGCCAGTTTGATTGCCCCCATACTGACCTCAAGTTATCCACGCTTGATTGCGGGTTTAGTCTTTAGTGCCATGCTGCTTGGCTTTGTGATGCCCTCATCCGTTGGCCGTGCTGTGGTCATGGTGCCAATTGGTATGGCGTTAGCTGAGCAAGTCGGTTTTGCTCGTGGTAGCCATGGACGGATAGGCATTGCGACCGCCTTGGCACTGGCGTGTAACATGCCCAGTTTTGCCGTATTGCCCGCGAATATTCCCAACATGATATTAGCGGGTTCCAGTGAGAATCTATTCAATATCCATTTTGGTTATACCGAGTATCTCTTATTGCATTTTCCAATCCTTGGCTTACTCAAATCAATATTGATTGTGGCGCTAGTCGTTTTCCTATTTCCTGCAAAAATTGATAACAACCAGCCTGAACGCGTTATTGAAAAAGAAGCTTATAACCTTGGTATGCAAAAGAAAGTTGCACTGTTACTGACTATTACTTTGCTCTTTTGGGTGACTGACTCGCTGCACGGCATTAATCCCGCTTGGGTAGGATTAACAACGGCTATCTTGTTATTGCTCCCCAAATGGGGAGTGCTTGAGTCTAAGAGTTTTAATAGTTCAGTGGATTTGTCGACCGTCATTTTTGTCGCGGCAGCCTTAGGTCTGGGAGCATTGGTCAATCATTCCGGGCTCGGCACTGCGCTAGGTCAACTGTTCAGTGAATGGTTACCCTTGCAGCAAGGGGCATCGTTCCTGAATTTTATGTCGTTATCGTTAATCGCGACGCTAACAGGATTAGTGGCAACGGTTCCAGGTGTGCCGACTGTGTTATCCCCCATGGCAGCAGACTTTGCCAATGCAACTGGCTTCTCCACCCCTGCGGTATTAATGACGCAGGTGATCGGTTTCTCAACCGTGATTTTTCCTTATCAGGTGGCTCCTTTGATTTTGGCGATGCAATTATCCCAAGAGCCATTAACTAAACTACTTCGCATCACCTTACCTCTAGCGGCAATAACTCTAGTTGCACTTATTCCACTGGATTATCTGTGGTGGCTATGGCTCGGTTGGATAGCCTAAACCCTCACCATTGGCGGTATTCATGCCGCCAATGGTGGATTTTAGAGCGGTTATATCAAGAACTCACAAGGCCCACGTCCAAAGCGCGATGCTCAGGTGACTGAGTAAAGCTCAATTACTTGATCTTGAGTTGGTAAACACTTGTGGTGCCACTGACTTCATTGCCTATGATTAACAAAGGATTACCGTTAGGGCTTTTATCGGCACTGACAAATTTCATCCCTTCTGGCCCTAAATCACCCGCCAATGTTGCATCACCTTTGACTGCACCTGTAGCGGTATCGACAACGAAGTCAGCTTCAAAATCACGATTCACAACATAGTCGACAAAATGCACATCAAAAGGATTAGTCACGTCATAGATCATAAAGCCAGAGGTACGTTCTAAACCAACAAAGGCATATAGTCGTTGACCAATTTGGCCTAGGGCTAAAGCTTCTGGCTCTGGCCCCTTGTCATCGCTGCGACTATCACCTTTATTTTCTTCGTTGTTATTGTTGAATTTATCCCCCAGTAGTGCGGCGGTAATACGTTCAAAATCACTGCCACTGTCAAACACTTGCTGACCATCAGCATTCCAAATCGAGAATGAACGAGCACCAAAGCTCATGACTTTGTCGTAGTCGCCATCCTTATCATCGTCCCCCATGCTCGTCGTTACCTTGAGACGCGCTAATTGGGTTTTATCTTTTGCGGCGGCAAATTGTGGGTGATTCGGGTCGAGCACTAAATCCCCTGCGCGGGCTTCTTCCGAAAAAGCCGCATAGTCACGGGAGTCACCTTCATTCGCAGTCACAATAAAGTCAGTGTTATTCCAACGGTAGCTAGCAAGGGTATCGGGTTGATACATGCCGTACACCCCTGTGTAGCTTTGCTGGTTAACAAGATTATCTTTGTCACTCGCATCAATTTTATTCACATCAAGCCCGTAATCTTTGAGGCCTAGCGGTAAAATCTTCGAGACTTTCGCATTGGCGATATCAATCACGGCAATAGCATTGTTCTCTTGTAAACTGACAAATGCACGGCGGTTATCTTGGCTAATGGCGATATATTCAGGTTCTAAATCCTGCGCCACACTCGCCATTGGGCCATTAATTTTAATGTCAGCGGTGATTTCAGTTGCACGCGCACCGCCCTGATTAAACGCACTAAAATTTATGATGGTCGCAGTAGCTGCGGGCTTACCGTCAGTAATAGCAATCAACGCAACACTGCCTTCAGGATCTAAGGTATAAGCAGGATTAGGTTCGCCTTCATTGGCCACGAGTAAGGTTTTACCATCGTGGGTGAACACTACATTATCGGGTAAAGCACCGACTTCGACGGCGCTGATAAACTGCGGAGCATCTGTGCCATTAAGCTGATAAAAAGCCACAAAACCATTGGCTTGGGTTTCATTGCCTGCAGCGTCACCACGCTCAATGGCAGCCGCTAACAAGTTGCCTGAAATACTCACGCTGTTCACGCTACCCATAAAGGTTTGACCCACATCCTTAGCAACATCGAGTTCTGCTAATTTTTCGAGATTATTCAATGCTAAAGGATCTGTGGCGTTTGATGCAGTCGCTAATAAGCTGCCATCGATAATATCGACTTTGCCGCTGATCGCATTAACCACAAAAATACGGTTTGAAGCACTATGATATTCAACAATTTCGGCGGCACTTAAGCCATAAACGCCTGTCTGATGACGACCAATTAACTCAGCCTTTAAGCTTGCAGTTTGTGGCTGGCAAACATATTGGGTTTGCGCGACCGCAATTTCATTGTCATCCAATTGTCCATTATGGTTGGCATCTAATCCGGTATCGATTCGCTGACCACCGGCGGGACAATTTGCATCACCGATAGTTAATGCGGTCACTTTAACCTGTGAATTTAAGCCGTTGTCGCCTTTATCACCTGCAGCGCCATCATCACCGCTGCAAGCACCGAGTAATAAGCTCGCCATAATGGCGGCTGCAAGCGGGAGTCGTTGTGTTTTCATCGTGTCATTCCTGAATATTTTATTTTTAGTAAGGTGAAGCTAAAACCCACTAAATTAGTCAGCATAAAAGACACCTAGATGACAAAGCAGTGACACTCAGATGACAAAGCAGTGACACTCAGATGACAACTAACACTTTTGAATGAAGCATATTGGAGGATAACGGCTCGAGCCGCCAAGGTTATGCCTCGATTATCGAGACTTGCTACTTAGTTACAATTTAATCGGTAAAATACGGTAAAGAAATCATCGCAAAGATTGGTTTATTTGTCCTAGCGCTTTACTATGCTATTGCTTAATGCCTTACCGTGAAAATTGATCGAAGCACAATTCACTTTTCCCCAAACACTGCCAATTAGCGCAAGATGCTGGCTAAAAATGGACGGATTAGAGTGAATTGTCCTAGTACAATTTAAACCACGCCGCATAACCCTGAGAAATACGCTTTCTATTCTTTCGCCACCCGAGGTAACAGTGGACCCACAATCACAACCTTCTGCCCATAACGGTAGACGTATACCGAATTTAGCACTGCTTATTCCCATGCTAGCGGCGATTGTCGCGATCACACCATTGGCCATCGACATGTACTTACCTGCGATGTCGACATTGGCCCTTAGTTTTCATACCGATATCACAACAGTGCAACAATCCCTGAGTATCTACTTAGCAGGTTATGCACTGGGCATGTTGTGTTTCGGTCCCTTAGCTGACCGCATTGGCCGTCGCCCTATGGTGATAATGGGGCTGAGTGGCTTTATGCTAACCAGTTTACTGATTGGTTTTGCTGGTCAAGTCGAAGTCTTTCTTGGGCTACGCTTTTTGCAGGCCTTTATCGGCGCAGCAGCGACTGTGGTGGTACCGGGATACATCAAAGAAGTCTATGGCGATAATACCGCCAAAGGTATGTCTTACGTGAGTTTAATCATGATGTTAGCGCCATTATTGGCCCCTAGTATTGGCAGCGTGATCTTAGAACTCGGTGATTGGCATTTAATCTTCTTCATTCAATCTGCCTATGCCGCGACCCTGTTATTACTCGTGCTGTTTGCGCTAAAAATGCCCAGCGATAAAGATATGGATACCCGCAGCCAAAAATCGTTTCTTGGTGCCTATGCGACCGTATTTTCCCGACCTGGCGTTAAGTTGAACATTGCCAGCGGCGTGTTAACGTCTTTTGCGTTTTTCTGTTATCTCACCGCATCCCCCTTCGTTTATATGGAAGTCTTTGCCTTAGATAAATCCTATTTTGCCATCTTGTTTAGCACCAACGTTGGTGCCTTGATGTTGGCCAATATCATTAATACTCGCATTGTCGGCCGCTATGGTTCGCTGCGTATGTTGCACGTATCGACCTTTTTTGGCGCTATTGCGGGAGCTGGTTTATTAACCGTCAACCTACTGGATATGAGCTATCATTTTACCGTGATCATGCTTATTCCTTTGATGGGCAACCTAGGGGTGATGTCGGTCAACGCCGATGCGATAGTGCTGATGAAGTTCAAACAAGAAACCGGAACGGCAACGGCGGTTATTGGCACCTTAAGATTTGGCTGTGGCGCGTTAGCGGGGCCATTATTAGCGGTGTTCTATGATGGCACAGCAGTGCCCTTCTCCGCCCTTATGTTAGGCTCTATTGTGTTAGTCGGTATTTGCCAATTCAATCGTCCAAAACATCAAACGCAGCCGACGGTTTAAGGATTTATTTTTAAGGGTCTATTTTTAAGAAATCATGGATGCCAATGCCTCATCTACAACACATGTTTGATCGCGTGAAAACAGCGCATTGGCTTTCACTAAATATAGCAAATAAGTAATATTTAATCGCAATAGTTAAGTATCTGCTTATCTAACGTCCCACACCAAAACGGCACTTTTAGTGCCGTTTTTGCTTTTTAAGCATCTAACAATCTGAAAAATATAAGATAAGTCCATAAATCAGCCTAGATTACTTGGCGATTCCAGCAAGTTCTCCAGCCATTCAAACGTGAAATTGTTTCAAGTTGGTTATTTTTTACATAAAAGGCTTGAAATGTTGTTTTTTTTGAATATGATGAAATTCTGTTCATTGCAACAGTTGCTGCATCCTAAGGATGAATCACTTGTCTTCTACGAAGTCAGTTCAGCATTACGGAGCCTGAATTACCCTTCAGGCTTAATTTTTAGAGCGATTACCGTCGCTGTAACAAAATACTGTTTACCGTAACGGTACTATGCAATAGGAGTTCCACATGGAGATGTTATCCGGCGCCAGCATGATAGTGCGTTCTTTGATTGATGAAGGCGTAAAACACATTTTTGGCTATCCTGGCGGTTCAGTTTTAGATATCTACGATGCCCTGCACGTTATCCCAGGTATTGAACACATACTCGTTCGCCACGAACAAGCTGCCGTGCACATGGCCGATGGCTACGCCCGTGCAACGGGTAAAGTGGGCGTGGTATTAGTCACCTCAGGACCCGGTGCCACCAACGCGATTACCGGTATTGCCACCGCCTACATGGACTCTATTCCCCTCGTAGTATTATCGGGTCAAGTACCGAGCAACCTTATCGGTAATGATGCTTTCCAAGAATGCGATATGATCGGTATCTCTCGTCCTGTGGTCAAACACAGCTTTTTAGTTAAAGATCCCACTCAAATCCCTGAAACGATAAAAAAAGCCTTTTATATTGCCTCTACCGGCCGTCCTGGGCCTGTGGTCGTCGACCTGCCAAAAGATTGCTTAAACCCAGCGCTGCTGCACGAATATATTTATCCCGAAAGCGTGAAAATGCGCTCATACAACCCGACAACCTCGGGGCATAAAGGACAGATCCGTCGTGGACTACAGGCACTATTAGCGGCTAAAAAGCCTGTGCTCTATGTCGGTGGCGGCGCCATTATCTCAGGTTGTGATAAGCAAATTTTACAATTAGCTGAGAGATTAAATATTCCCGTCGTCAGCACACTCATGGGACTCGGGGCTTTTCCAAGTACCCACAAAAACAGCCTAGGCATGCTAGGGATGCACGGTCGCTACGAAGCCAACATGACTATGCATAACTGCGATTTGATCTTCGGTATTGGTGTGCGCTTCGACGATAGAACCACGAATAATGTGGAAAAATATTGCCCGAACGCGACCATTTTGCACATAGATATCGATCCCTCGTCTATTTCAAAAACTATCCACGTCGACATTCCCATCGTAGGGTCGGCCGACAGTATTTTAGACAGCATGTTGACACTGTTAGATGAATCGAACGAGCACAATGACAACGATGCCATCGCCACTTGGTGGAATGATATTGAGCAATGGCGCAGCCGCGATTGTCTGGCCTATGACAAAAACAGTGGTCGCATCAAACCACAGCAAGTGATTGAAACCTTGTATAAGCTAACCAATGGCGATGCCTATGTCGCCTCTGATGTTGGCCAGCACCAGATGTTTGCCGCCTTGTACTATCCGTTCGATAAGCCGCGCCGCTGGATCAACTCAGGGGGTCTAGGCACCATGGGGTTTGGCCTACCCGCCGCGATGGGGGTTAAAATGGCGATGCCTGATGCCACGGTTGTCTGTGTCACGGGTGATGGTTCAATCCAGATGAACATTCAAGAGCTTTCGACCGCGCTGCAATATGATACGCCGGTTAAAATTATCAACTTAAACAATCGTTTCCTTGGCATGGTTAAACAATGGCAGGACATGATTTACTCTGGCCGTCACTCACATTCCTATATGGATTCAGTACCTAATTTTGCCAAAATTGCCGAGGCCTATGGCCATGTAGGTATGACTATCAGCGATCCCGCCGAACTTGAGTCAAAAATGGCAGAAGCACTAGCGATGAAAGACAGGCTGGTCTTTATCGACATCATGGTGGATGAAACTGAGCACGTGTACCCCATGTTGATCCGTGGTGGTGCGATGAATGAAATGTGGCTGACCAAGACGGAGAAATGCTAATGCGTCGAATTATATCTGTATTATTAGAAAACCAATCCGGCGCCTTGTCTCGTGTGGTCGGTTTGTTTTCACAGCGCGGTTATAACATTGAAAGTTTAACGGTGGCGCCAACGGACGATATCACACTGTCGCGGCTTAACATTACGGTCGTTGCCGATGAAATGGTGTTAGAGCAGATAGAGAAGCAGCTACATAAACTCATCGATGTGTTAAAAGTTTCGAATATTACCGAGTCTGCTTATATTGAACGCGAATTAGCCCTTATTAAGGTCCGCGCCCAAGGCGAGTTTAGGGAAGAAGTTAAACGGATGGCGGACATTTTCCGCGGCCAAATTGTCGATGTCACCGCCAATTTATATACCATCCAAATGGTCGGCACATCAGAGAAACTCGATGCGTTTATCCATGCGCTAGGTGAAGTGACTAAATTGGTCGAAGTCTCTCGCTCCGGCGTGGTGGGTTTGGCTCGCGGCGAAAAGGCCATGAAAGCGTAACTTTCTCACGGAAATCTCGTGGACATTTTTTTGCGTAAACACAAAAACATCAAGGGGAGCATTATGCTCCCCTTGTTTTTAGGTGGTTACCGCAGTGTCAATTATGACTGGCTGTCTAGCAAGCGCGATGAAGTGATCTCGATTTTGCGTGGTTTCAATGCTTCAGGGATTTCACGCACTAAATCAATATTGAGTAAGCCATTTTCTAAACTTGCGCCGAGCACAGTGACATAGTCTGCCAGTTGGAAAGTGCGCTCAAAACCGCGTTCCGCTATGCCTTGGTACAAGTATTTACGCTCGGTTTGGCTTTCAGCTTTGTTGCCTTTCACCAGTAATTTCTCACCTTCACTGCTGATCTCAAGTTCATTCATTGAGAATCCGGCCACGGCCATAGTAATGCGATAGCGATTTTCGCCTAATAATTCAATGTTATATGGGGGATAGCCAGTATTACCATTATTAGCGGCGGCATGTTCTGCCAGCTGAGCTAAACGGTCAAAACCAATGGCACTACGGTACAGGGGAGCTAGATCATAATTACGCATATTCATATCCTTGTCTCAAGCAATATGGAGAATTGGCGGACGGTTTTCACGATGAAAACGCTTGTAGAGTCTGCCGAGTTAAATCTTCTGTCCTTACGGCACAGAATTCACACTAGGATCCTCATCGAGCGATCCTGAAATAGATATAAGGACGGGAGAGAAAATTTCAAGCAAGAAAATTAAAAAAATGTGCAAAATTTAAAAAGACTAATAAAAACAAAATTTTATTAAGTTTTAACACTTTGAATTGACGTATGATTTGTATAAAGGGATTAGCGTCATTGCAATATGGAAATCTATATTCACTAAATTGCAGCCAATAAAAAAGGAGCCTAGGCTCCTTTTTCAGTCTTAGCATCGAATTAACGAGTGCGTGGACACAATTCTTCAGCGCTGAAGAAGTAAGCAATTTCACGAGCAGCAGATTCAACAGCATCTGAACCGTGAGCCGCGTTTTCGTCAATGCTTTCTGCGAAATCAGCACGGATAGTACCAGGAGCTGCTTGAGCTGGATTAGTTGCACCTAAAATTTCACGGTGAGCTAAAACAGCGTTTTCGCCTTCTAATACTTGGACCATGATAGGACCAGAAGTCATAAATGCAACCAGAGCACCGAAGAAACCGCGCTCGCTATGCTCTGCATAGAAACCTTCAGCTTGTTCTTTGGTCAGGTGTAACATTTTAGCTGCAACGATCTTAAGACCAGCAGTTTCAAAACGATTGTAGATAGCACCGATGTGGTTTTTTGCAACAGCATCTGGCTTGATAATAGAAAATGTGCGTTCGATCGCCATAACTAGCTTCCTTTGTCAGCAAGTTTAAAAAATTCGCGCGGATTATACGAAATTTAAAAGCTAAATCCTATCTTTATAGCAAATTAGTCTGAGATATTGCGCACATTCGCTTTATTCGTAATCAGTTTGATCACACAAAATACCCCGCTAGGAGGATAAATCCTTAGCAGGGTTCATTAACTCATTAAAAAATGGGATTATTTTCTATTTTTTGCCCAAATACCAGCCCATGCAATCAAAGCGACTAAAATGACTGCGGGTGTAAGATCTAACAAGTGATGGAATAAACCGACACCGCCATGACCTGGATGAGCCCAAGCCATTGAAGGGACAAGCATACATAACAATACAAGCAAAAGTTTCATGTGAACATCCTTGCAGTTGCGATAATAAAGTTAAGCCATATAAATGCCTTAACCAATATACAACAAATTACGATATCCACTGAAAATGAACTTGACTGTGATCAAACTCTCGCGAAATATTCTCTGCGCCACTGCAAATACGTGAGGTAAATCACCTTAGTTAATCTTCTGAAGGACAAGATGCCTCACATAAAAAGCCGTACCACAACTGTGCTCACTACTTTTCATCAATCCAACACTGCTGAATTGCTTCCAGTATTTTTTCATTGCAATGCTTAGGATCATCTGCAAAATCATTCAAAGCTAACACCCACTCATACAGTTGGGTGAAATGCAGCTGAGTGGGATTCACCTCTGGGTGTGCTTCGAGTAATTCCAACGCAATATCTAACGAATCTATCCAAGTTAATGTCATCGTTTTCCCCTATTCGGTTCGCTTGAATGGGTAAGCTAGTGCTTAACGCCGTTACCCATAAGGAGGTGAATCAAGTGTTGATATTCCGTAGTCAATACTCGACACCAAGGGGGCTAACCCTGTGCTTGCGTCACCTTTTTTACTTTAATCGCATTTTTTTCAACAAAATCAATAATAGCACCCGCCACATCTTTCGTGGTGGCGCCTTCAATCCCCTCAAGCCCTGGTGAAGAGTTCACTTCCATGATCACAGGGCCATGGTTTGAGCGTAACAAATCAACCCCTGCCACATTTAATCCCATCGTCTTCGCCGCACGAATAGCTACAGAGCGCTCTTCAGGAGTTAGTTTGACTAAACTCGCCGTGCCACCACGGTGCAAATTAGAGCGAAACTCACCGGGCATAGCTTGACGTTTCATGGCGGCAATCACTTTATCGCCGAGCACAAAGCAGCGAATATCTGCGCCATTAGCTTCTTTAATATATTCCTGCACCATGATGTTGGCTTTAAGGCCCATAAAGGCTTCAATCACGCTCTCAGCCGCTTTGCGGGTCTCGGCTAATACCACGCCAATGCCTTGGGTGCCTTCGAGTAATTTAATCACCAGAGGCGCGCCACCCACCATATCAATTAAGTCTGGAATATCACTCGGTTTATTGGCAAAACCGGTAATAGGCAAACCAATACCGCGGCGTGACATCAACTGCATAGAACGCAATTTGTCCCGTGAGCGGGAAATTCCAACTGAATCATTTAAGGCATAGACGCCCATCATCTCAAATTGGCGCAACACCGCCGAACCATAAAAGGTAATCGACGCCCCAATACGGGGGATCACGGCATCAAATGCAGGTAACTCTCGCCCGCCAATGTGGATACTCGATTGCCGCATATTGATATTCATATAACATTCAAGGGGATTGATTACGTGTACTTCATGACCACGTAATTGAGCCGCTTCAACGAGTCGCTTCGTTGAATATAACTCTGGCCCTTGCGATAAAATCGCTATTCTCATTTGGTCTCCGGCAACCATTAATTTTGAGCGCATAATACGCCTGCGCAAGGATAAATCAAACAACTAGAGGCATAGACAAGATTAGTTGTACAAATGCTCAACGCCAAAAGCAAAAAACCAGTCACGTGGACTGGTTTTAATCATTATCGAAGCAATATTAATTGCCTTCGCTAACCATGTTAACCGTGTATTTAGGGATCTCAATCACCATGTCAGTGTCGACCACTTTAGCCTGACAAGATAGACGGCTTTCGGGCTCGAGTCCCCAAGCTTTATCTAACATGTCATCTTCTAGCTCATCACTTGGCTCAAGATCATTAAAGCCTTCACGCACGATACAGTGACACGTCGTGCAAGCACAGGACTTTTCACAGGCATGCTCGATATTGATGCCATTACGCAGCGCAACATCGAGAATGGTCTCACCAACATTCGCCTCAAGCACAGCGCCATCAGGGCACAACTCGGCATGGGGAAGAAAGACTAATTGGGGCATTACATCACCTATATGTTGTCGATCGACTGGCCTTTGAATGCCACTCGAATAGAATTGTCCATACGTCTGGCAGCAAAATCTTGGGTTTGCTCATCCAGTTTTTCAATCGCGAGTTTAATCGCATCGGCATCATCGCCCGTAGCCACTTGCGCCACATTGGCCATAGTAGCATCGATCTGAGCACGCTCATCGGCATTCAGCAAATCACCATCCTTCGCTAACGCGGCATGTAAAGACTCGAGTACCCTCGCCGCCTCCACTTGCTGCTCAGCCAGCATACGACGACCGATATCGTCTTTGGCATACTTCATCGAATCTTTCAGCATAGTGGCAATTTCAGTATCCGATAAACCAAAAGACGGCTTAACTTGAATACTAGACTGCACGCCGGTGGACTTCTCCATCGCCGTCACGCTAAGTAAACCATCGGCATCCACTTGAAAGGTCACCCGAATGTGCGCAGCGCCAGCGGCTAACGGCGGAATACCCTTTAAGGTAAAACGCGCCAGTGAGCGGCAATCGGCAACGAGCTCACGCTCACCCTGCACCACATGGAATGCCATGGCCGTTTGACCATCTTTAAACGTGGTAAATTCCTGCGCCCGTGCAACCGGAATCGTGGTATTACGCGATACCACTTTTTCAACTAAGCCACCCATAGTCTCTATGCCTAATGACAAAGGGATCACATCGAGCAATAACAAATCCGATTCGGGTTTGTTACCCACTAAAATGTCGGCTTGAATGGCCGCACCAATGGCGACAACACGATCGGGATCGATAGACGTCAGGGGTGGTTTACCGAAGAAAGCTTCGACCTGTTCACGTACTAATGGCACGCGCGTTGAACCGCCAACCATCACAGTTTCAAGCACTTCATCCGTCGTCACACCCGCATCACGCAGGGTACGACGACAGCTGGCAATCGTCTTTTTCACTAATGCCGCAATCATGGCATCAAATTCAGCTTTAGTAACGATTTGCGTCAGTTCAGTACCATCGGCAAGGATCACTTTTGCTTCAGTTTCTGCAGCATCCGTTAAGGCTTCTTTAACTCGACGCGATTCAATCAACAACTGACGGCTTAATTGTGAGTCGATGTCACTAAGCTGCCACACTTGCTGCATATGTGCTTGCAGTAAGTGATCGAAATCATCACCGCCAAGCGCTGAATCGCCACCAGTAGCAAGCACTTCGAATACACCGCGATTCAAACGCAAAATAGAAATATCGAAAGTACCGCCGCCTAAATCATAGATGGCAATCACGCCCTCTTGCTTAGAATCTAAACCATAGGCAATCGCAGCAGCAGTCGGTTCATTCAACAAACGTAGCACTTTAACACCCAGCAAAGCTGCGGCATCTTTTGTGCCTTGGCGCTGGGCATCATCGAAATACGCAGGCACAGTGATCACCACGCCTTGCAGTTCGCCGCCTAAGGTTTTTTCAGCGCGGGCGATCAGCGGACGTAAAATCTCCGCAGATACTTGCACGGGATTCACTTGGCCTTGGGGAGTCACAAATAAAGGTAAACCGTTTTCGCTTTCGGCAAACTCGTAGGGTAATGATTGCTCGCCAGCTTGAATATCCGCTAGGCTGCGGCCCATAAAACGCTTTACCGAAACGATCGTGTTTTGCGGATCCTGCGCCGAACTCAACGCCGCAAGTGCGCCGACTTCGACTGAATCTTGGGTATAACGCACGATAGAAGGTAATGAATGCTGTCCAAGTTCGTCCGGCAGGGTTGCCGTCTCTCCACTTCGAACGGCCGCCACCAAAGAATTGGTCGTACCTAAATCGATGCCAACGGCAAGTCTATGTTGGTGCGGCGCGGCACTTTGACCGGGCTCAGCTATCTGCAAAAGGGCCATATATATCCAACTTAGTAATGCCAACTCAAGCGTACTTGAGTCAGCAAAGTAACATAAACACGGAAAATCAATCTAACAGAGCGTCTTCGACTCTGGTCAACTCGTCGTGTAATTTTGCCATAAATTTGAGTTTGCGAACTTGATCTGCCGCTAACAATGCATCTTCAGCCTGCTCACTGGTTAACAGTTGAGTCAATTGCTGAGTGAGTTGCGCGCGGTACTCTGCAAACGATTGATATAGCTCGTCAATACTCGCTTGAGGATCGGCACTATCGCGTATATCTTCCAACGCCTCGCGCCATTCCATTTGCTGCATCAAGAAGCCGGTATCTTTCACTGTCGTGGTTTCATGGCTTAATTCAATTCCACGCAGCGACAACATATGCTCAGCGCGGCGAATGGGATCTTTTAAGGTTTGAAAACCATCATTGACTTGCGCCGTGCGCTGCACCGACAGCAATTTTTGCTGATCAGTATCATTGGCAAATTTATCGGGATGAACCGCCCGTTGCAGTTCGCGATAGCGTTCTGCAAGTAAGGCGGTATCAATATCGAAGGCAGGGGAAAATTTAAACAGCTCGAAATAATTCATGCGTCAACTTTAGCGGTTAAACAGTGAAACTCTCACCACAACCACACTCACCTTTTGCGTTAGGATTATTAAATTGGAAGCCTTCATTCAGCCCTTCTTTAACAAAATCCAGCTCGATCCCTTGAAGATAGATAAGGCTCTTGGCATCTATGATGATTTTCACATCTTCGATATCAAACACTTCATCGTCATCATTTAAAGAATCAACGAACTCAAGTACATAAGCCATACCAGAACAGCCTGATGTTCTTAAGCCGAGACGCAGGCCTACACCTTTGCCTCGGTTGACTAAGAAAGATCTGACACGATCGGCTGCCGCTGGGGTCATTGTAATCGCCATCTTAACTCCAGATGTTACTTAGCTTGTTTCGATTTGTACTCGTCGATAGCAGCTTTAATGGCATCTTCAGCCAAAATTGAACAGTGGATCTTCACTGGTGGCAATGCCAATTCTTCAGCGATATCCGTGTTTTTGATCGCCGCAGCTTGTTCGATAGTCTTGCCTTTAACCCACTCAGTTACCAGTGAGCTAGACGCAATCGCGCTACCACAACCGTAGGTTTTGAACTTAGCGTCTTGAATGATGCCATCAGCACCAATTTTCAACTGAAGTTTCATCACGTCACCGCAAGCAGGTGCGCCTACCATACCGGTCACGACCGAAGGATCGTTTTTATCAAAAGAACCAACGTTACGTGGATTCTCATAATGATCTATCACTTTTTCACTGTAAGCCATGGTACTGCTCCAAAATTATCTATTGTAAAGGTCAGAATTAATGATGTGCCCACTGAACTTGGTTCAGGTCGATCCCATCTTTAAACATTTCCCACAAAGGAGACATTTCTCTTAATTTATCAATAGATTGAGTAATAACTTCGATAGCGTGATCGATTTCTTCTTCGGTTGTGAAACGGCCGATTGAGAAACGAATCGAGCTATGTGCCATTTCATCGTTTAAGCCAAGCGCACGTAATACGTAGCTAGGCTCTAGGCTGGCTGAGGTACAAGCCGAACCCGATGAAACCGCTAAATCTTTCAGTGCCATCATTAACGACTCGCCTTCAACATAGTTGAAGCTGACGTTGAGGCTACCGCTAACACGGTCAATCGCATCACCATTGATATAGGTTTCTTCAATGTGCTTGATGCCATTCCATAATTTGTCACGTAATGCACCGATACGAGCGTCATCAGAGGCCATTTCCGCTTTTGCGATTGCAGCAGCTTCACCTAAACCTACGATTTGATGCGTTGGTAACGTACCGCTACGCATACCACGCTCATGACCACCACCGTGCATTTGCGCTTCTAGGCGAATGCGTGGCTTACGACGAACATATAGTGCGCCGATACCTTTAGGGCCATACATTTTGTGGCCAGAAATCGAGATCAAATCCACTTTAGTGGCTTGCACATCGATAGGTACTTTGCCTGCACTTTGCGCCGCATCCATGTGGAAAATGATGCCTTTTGAACGGCATAGTTCACCGATTGCATCGATATCGTGGATAACACCGATTTCGTTGTTCACGTGCATGATGCTGACAAGGATAGTGTCGTCACGCATTGCCGCTTCTAAACGTTCCATCGGAATGATGCCGTTTGCAGCAGGCTCTAAATAAGTCACTTCGAAACCTTCACGCTCTAATTGGCGACAAGTATCGAGAACCGCTTTATGTTCAGTCTTACTGGTGATGATGTGCTTGCCTTTCTTGTGATAGAAATGAGCAACACCTTTTATCGCTAAGTTGTTCGATTCCGTCGCGCCAGAGGTAAACACAATTTCGCGGTGATCGGCGTTAATTAACTCGGCAACTTGGTTGCGAGCAATATCCACCGCTTCTTCGGCTTGCCAGCCGTAGCGGTGTGAACGTGAGGCCGGATTACCAAAGATACCGTCCATTGTCATGCATTGGAACATCTTTTCCGCGACTCTAGGATCAACAGGCGTGGTGGCGGCATAATCTAAATAGATAGGAAGCTTCATAACACACTCCGTACTGAGCAGTCTCTGGTAGAGGCTACATACAACGTACAAAAATTATTTTTATATATAACAAAGTGCCGCTATAAACTGACTCTTTGTTCCTTTTGCATAGTGTCTTGCTTAAGTGAGATAAATTGCACATCTCGCTTCTGCATCAAGCCGGCAAGACTGATACCATCTAAAAAATCGGAAATTTGTTTGCTTAAATCGCCCCAAAGTGAATGGGTTAAGCAGCGAGTTCCACTCTGACAGTTGCCAAGTCCTTGGCAACGAGTCGCATCGACAGACTCGTCTACAGCATGGACAACCATGCCGACTGAAATATCATTGGCTTCTAGGCCTAAGCGATAACCACCGCCCGGTCCACGTACACTGGCAACTAAACCGTGTTTTCTTAGCTTAGCGAAGAGTTGTTCCAGATAGGAAAGCGAAATCCCTTGTCTTTCAGAGATATCCGCTAAGGGAACTGGTCCCGATGCTGAGTGGATTGCCACATCTAGCATAGCGGTTACTGCATAACGACCTTTTGATGTAAGTTTCATAACTACCATAGCTCCCGAACAGGTATGCATTATTTCAACATACCCGAGTAATTCAGTCAAGTATTAAAACCTACTAAAACACTCAAGTATATGAGTGTGCACATAACCAATACCCTTTCATCTTGGTGGGGTATTTAACCTTTTTCTAGCCTAAGATTCAATGCTAAAGCGCCAATTAATCGACATCTAGCACGATATAAACGCAGGATAAAAGTGATCTTGGTACTATGGCGCGATCAAACTCAGGTTTGATCGCAATATGCGCCTTTACAACAGGATAAGCTAAAGTAAAACGCTAAATGAGACCCTTGTAAGGGTCAGCCCTTAAGCAAGTTAGACCGCTAAGTTAAATCATTTCGTTGAACCATTTCTTGAAACTTAGATGCTCGGATCAAACTCATCTAATGCACTATGGCGTTTTTCCGCTGCCGCTTTTTCTGCATCATTAAACTCGCCCATATCAAGCTCTGGCAGTTTTTCAGTACAGACATTGCCACCCAGCCCTTGAATGGCTTGACACAACTCTTGAACTTTCGAGTCCATCAAATGCATGTGATCGAGCATCTGCCCTATTGCATTGGCCACCGGATCGGGATTATCCGGTGATACCGCGTACGCATCGAAGCCATATTTTTTTGCCATCGCGCTGCGGCGTTCAGTTTTCTCTTTCGATTGCGGTGACGGTGTAGCCACCACGCGCCCAGGAATCCCCACAACCGTGGTATCTTTGGGCACATCTTTCACCACAACAGAATTCGAACCCACACGCGCACCATCGTGCATGGTAATAGGACCGAGGATTTTTGCCCCTGCGCCCACCACCACGTTATTGGCTAACGTCGGGTGACGTTTCCCCGCCTGCCAGGTGGTTCCACCAAGCGTGACACCGTGATAAAGGGTGCAATCATCACCAATCTCAGCCGTTTCACCTATCACAACGCCCATACCGTGGTCGATAAAAAATCGATGACCTATGGTTGCCCCAGGATGGATTTCAACTCCTGTCAACCAACGGGAAAACGTCGATAAACAACGTGCCGTTAAGCGCCAATCGCGCTTCCATAGCTTATGGCTTATCCGATGCAACCAAATGGCATGCATGCCTGGATAGTTAACCAAGATCTCAAACGCGCTACGCGCCGCAGGATCACGGTGATATATAGATTCAATATCTTCTTTTAGCCTAGCTATCACGCCCATTGTTTATCCTTCGCGATTAGTGTTAATTATTAAGGTTTGGCTATTTTTCTTTAGAACCCGCCACTTTCTCAATTGACGTCAAAATACCCCTGAGGATATTCATTTCCTGACTCTCAATCCGTGCACGACTAAACAAGCGGCGAAGTTTCATCATCACTTGTCCAGGATGGTTCTTGATGATAAATCCAGTGGATAACAGTGTTGTTTCAAGGTGTGCGAAAAAACGTTCCTGATCGGCAGCCAAGGGATACTCAGTCAGCTCTTCTTCGGCAACGTCTTTTTGCGCAAGATGGGCAACGCGGGTTTCATAACAAATGATTTGTACGGCTTGCGCCAGATTAAGCGAGCTATACTCTGGATTTGCAGGGATAGCCACATGATAAGTGCACTGTTGCAGCTCTTCATTGCTTAAACCATGGTTTTCACGGCCAAACACAATCGCAACAGGGCCTTTAAGTGCCTCGGTCGCTAATTTCACCCCAGCTTGTCTTGGCTCTAACATGGGCCAATCTAAGGTGCGACTGCGCGCGCTGGTTGCAATCACTAGACTGCAATCGGCAATCGCTTCAGCAAGTGAATCCACTTTCACAAGATGTTTCAGAATATCCGATGCACCCGCGGCTAATGCTATGGAATGACCGTCGGGCTCAACCCGGGGTTCTGCAAGATACAGAGTAGACAGACCCATAGTCTTCATCGCTCTGGCAGTAGAACCAATATTGCCGGGGTGCGAAGTCCCCACTAAAACCACTCGAATATTACTTAGCATGAAACAACTTAATTTAATTCATAAAACGTTGGGGACGAATATTATCACAGCCATTGCCGAATGCTTATATGAAAATCGGTATTTGATATAACTATCAAATCGAGTATAATACCGCCCGCTATTTTAACGTTCTTTAACATCCAGGGGATTGCAATGCATCCGATGCTGACGATTGCTGTACGCGCTGCCCGCGCGGCCGGCCAAACTATTATGCGCGCCTATACTGAACTTGACCGTATCGAAGTCAGTTCAAAAGGTATCAACGATTTTGTTACCAGTGTAGACAAGGAAGCAGAAGCGACAATTACTTACCAAATTCGTAAATCTTACCCTGATCACACTATCGTGGGTGAAGAGAAAGGCGAAAACCGCGGTGAGAATAAAGACTATGTTTGGATAGTCGACCCTCTGGATGGCACTAACAACTTTGTTAGAGGCATTCCCCACTTCGCGGTTTCAATCGCTCTGCAATACAAAGGCAAGACTGAAGTTGCCGTTGTTTACGATCCTGTCCGTGAAGAACTCTTTACCGCTGTACGTGGTAAAGGCGCCAAACTCAATGATTTCCGTCTGCGTGTGACCAACGTGAATGAATTAGCGCCTACCATGATTGGTACTGGCTTCCCATTCAAAGCGCGTCAACACACTGAAACTTACATGGCTATTTTCGGCGAAGTCTTCGGCCAATGTGCTGACTTACGTCGCGCAGGTTCTGCCGCATTAGATTTAGCCTATGTTGCCGCGGGTCGTTTGGACGGTTTCTTTGAAATCGGCTTAAAGCCATGGGACATCGCTGCTGGCGATCTGATTTGCCGCGAAGCAGGCGGTACAGTGACTGATTTTACTGGCAACCATAACTATTTGGTTTCGGGCAACATCGTTGCTGGCTCACCTAAGGTGACCACAGAATTAGTGAAGATCATGCGTCCATTATTGAACGAAGGCTTAAAGCGTTAATCAAGATTAACACTTAGCTTTAAATAAACGCATAAAACAGATACAAAAAAGGCCAGTGGTAATCTCTTTAAGAGCGCCCACTGGCCTTTTTGTTTATGTGGTTTTCATTCTAAAGCCTTAAGTACTCGAGTCATCAAGTCCTCAGTCGCCACAATATCGTATTTAGAAATAGTATAGAAATAAAGCAATAGTCATTGGGAAGAAAGGAGTGTCCTGAAAACATCTGCACTGATTTCAGCCCACATCGGCTAACATGACGAACAGCCACTTATCCAGTTATCTACCCGCTAACGCTTGTGCTGGTGCAATTTGGCTCGCCTTCCAAGCGGGATACAAAGTCGCGATTAAACTCATCACAAACGCCATCACAATCACCAGTACCGCATCCGAAACATGCAATTCAGACGGTAAAAAATCGACAAAGTAAACATCGGCCGAGAGCAGTTGAATACCGAGTAATTGCTCAACTGAGCTCGCAAGCACACTTAAATTCAGCGCCACACTAATGCCGATAATGCCGCCAAGGCCACAGCCAAGCAGACCATTTAACGCGCCCTGCACCATGAAAATCCCCATCACAGCCAAACGACTCAGGCCCATGGTCATCAAAATCGCAATTTCGGACGCTTTATCCCGCACCGCCATGACTAAGGTGGAGACAATGTTAAAGCAGGCCACACCAATCACCAACACTAAAACTAAATACATCACAGTGCGAACTAACTGAATATCTTGATATAAATGCCCTTGGGTACGGGTCCAGTCACTGATATACACAGACTGCTTTTGCGCATAACCGAGTTCGCGCACTTTTACTGGTGCATCAAACACTTTATCGACACTAATACGCACACCCGTTACACCGTTATTCATGTTCAAGATCTGCGCCGCGTATTGCAATGGAATATAAGCGGTTGTCAGTTCAAGCTCGCCGCCCAGATGATAGGTGCCTGACACCACAAAACGATGGCTCTTCGCCGCACGTAAACTGCCTGCCGCGTCGGGATCGATATCCTGCACATATAAGGCCAGCGTATCACCCACCACAAGCCCCAACTTAGTCAATAAACTCTCGCCAAGGACGATATGATTCTCATCTTGGCTCAGACTCTGCCAGCTTGCATCACTCATAAACTGTGACAAAGTTGAAACCTTCGTTTCTTCTTTCGGATCAATACCCACCACGGCTAAGCCTTGAAAACCACCAGGCTTCTGCACTAAACCTTGCATGCGAATAAAGGGGGCAGCACCACGAATACCTTCAATTTGTAGCGCACCTTGCGCAACACTCTGCCAATTGACGATAGGTTCGTCCACCCCGACAATGTCCGCCTGCGGCACTACACCCAGTAATCTTTGCTCTAGCTCGCGCTCAAAACCATTCATTGCAGACAGAACTATGATCAATACCGCCACACCTAAAGCGATACCGGCAGTCGATGCAAAGGAAATAAAACTAATAAAACTGTTGGATTGGCGGGCGCGATAAAAACGCCAACCAATGGATAGGGCTAACGGTCCTTTCATACTTGGGTTTCCGCCGCTAATTGCAAGTAACCGTTTTTCATCATCAGTTGGCGGTCCATACGGGCAGCCAATTTATGATCATGGGTCACCACCACAAACGCCGTACCTAACTGATCGGCCAGCTCTCGGATCAACTCATAAACCGCATCGCCACTGTTAGCATCTAAATTACCCGTAGGTTCATCGGCCAGCACTAACTTAGGTTTATTAATCAACGCCCTTGCGATAGCGACACGCTGACGCTCGCCGCCCGATAGTTCAGCAGGAATGTGGGTCATACGATGGCCTAGCCCTACCCGCTCCAATAAGACTTTGGCATCGGCGAGCGCTTGTTTACGGTCTTTACCTTGAATAAATGCCGGCATAGCGACGTTTTCTAGCGCAGTGAATTCAGGCAATAAATGATGGAATTGATAGATAAAGCCGAGATCTTGATTGCGGATCTGCGCTTGACGCGCACTAGACACTTGGTATAAATCTTCGCCTAGCAACAAGACTTTGCCCGCGGTTGGCTCATCCAAAGTTCCCATAATATGCAGCAGTGTGCTCTTACCTGAGCCTGAGCTGCCGACAATCGCCAACTGCTCGCCCTTAAACACCTGCAAATCGACATTAGACAACACTTGCGTGGTCACGGCGCCATCATGGTAACTCTTACTGACACTCTGCACTTGCAGTAACACGTCTTGCATTGAAGTTCTCTCTTAAACATGCTTTGGCACCGATTTATTTCATTAAATCAATGCATTAAATTATTTTCATCTTGGCAAGCATCACTCACGGATGAATGCCCATGGGTGACGACTATTCGTAAAAGCTCACGGGGTTACTCGTATCTCAACGCAGTTGCAGGTTGCACACTGGCCGCACGCAGCGCGGGATATAAGGTCGCCAACAAGGTGACCAATAGTGTGCCTATCACGATCACTGACAACTGCATCAACTCCAGTTTTACTGGCAAACTCTGTCCTGCACCTAAAATCGAAATGCCTAATGTCGTCATAATGCCATTCAGATTCAAAGTGATAAGTATACCTACCGCGAGCCCAAGCACTAAACCAAGTACAGCATTGAGCGAACCCTGCACCACAAAAATGCCCATCACGGCGGGCGTGGTTACGCCTTGGGTTTTTAGCACTGCCACATCCGTGGTTTTATCGACCACCATCATCACTAGCGCCGAAACAATATTGAATGCGGCCACGGCCACAATCAGGCTCAGCATCAGTGACATCATGTTCTTTTCCATTTTTACCGCACCAAACAAGTGACCATAGGTATCACGCCAATCGCTAGTTGTTACCTTAATATCTTGTTTAGCGAGAACATCCTGCACTTTAGACGCTAAAGCGGGCGCACTAAAGGGATCGGTTAAATAAAGTCTAAGCTGATCAATAGCCTCACTCGGTTGACGCATTAGACGCTTTGCATCTTGATAATGAATATATGCAACGCCAGCATCAACCTGAGAGCCCATTTCAAAAATGCCAGATACCAAGAACTTACGTTGACTCGGCACAGGGCCTAATGGGGAGTACACCACACCATCGCCACTCAATAATCGTACCGTATCACCGGGAGCGACTTTGAGTTGCCGTGCGAGCTCAGATCCTAAAATCACCTTGAAGTCGCCACTCGCCAACTGTTCAAATGCACCTGAGTAAGTGTGCTGCGCAACGGAGGATAACTTTTGCGCTAATTCGGGAAACACCCCATAAACCTGCACAGCGCGAATATTCGACGCTGATTGCACCATGGCCTGCGTCGATACGCTCGGTGTAACGCCTAACACACCCGGTAAGGCTTTAAGCGCACTCGCCTGCTTTGTCCAATCGACTAATGGCGCTTCGCTATAAAGGGTTAATTGTGGCACTGCACCTAAGATACGTTGCTTAAGTTGGCCTTCAAGGCCATTCATCACTGAGCTGACAACGATCAAGGCTGCAACGCCTAAAAAAATGCCCGAAACGGCAAATAAGGTAATGAACGACGCGAACGCGTTCGCTTTTTTGGCCCGCCAATAACGGTAACCAATATAGAAAGGGAATCCTGGATTCATTGAAAGAGGGTTGCGTCCTGTGTGCTGAACTTGCTAAATCATGAAGATGGGCACGATAATAGGGGTATTGGTCCTATAAATAAAGAGGCAAGCCTTGTTCACTGACACCAATCCGTATTTTAGTGTGCCTCACCACTTTACCGCCTACCTAAGCCAATGGCCGAGTTCCCAGCCATTACCCTCAGAAATGGCACTGAGATCAATGCAATCATTAGGCATTCAACTGCTCAGCGAAGTCAAAACACTCGAAGCTAACTGCTTGCTACAGCTGCGCCATTTAGATAACGAGGCAAAAGTTGTCGTGGATTTTTTAAAGCTGCAATCCCGCAAAGTAGATCTAGTGCTGCAACATGTATTAGAAAAAGAAACCCAAGAGGGCGAAAAATGCTTTGGTAACCAATTTGGTGGTAGTGGCCTGAGATTACTCACCCCAACAGCCTTAGACATTGGCTCCCACTATAAAATTACTCTGTTTATTCACGACGAATTAGTTGCCATTCTCTGTTTTGGCAAAGTCATCGCCACTCAAGCACAAAAAATAGCACAAGCCGAAGGCGATATGAGTCGTAATGACAGAACAGAACAACATACTCAACCTGAACATCTACAATGGCAAACCGACTTTGAATTCAGTCAAATTCTTGAATCTGACGTGGAGCAATTAGTCAAAGCTAGCCTCAATGTGCAACAGAAACAACTCAAGTTACGCAAACTCGCCAGAGACGAGCGTCAATAGCCGCTGACTTTTCTCTGGCACCTACGCCATCAAGTCTCTACAATGTCTGCAACTCTTTGTGAATGAATCAGTTTATCGCACGCCAATGACTCACATATCAGCCCTAACGCCGCCAGCCGTCAAAAATGGCACACAAATTCAGACTCTGTCCACCGTGGGCGGCGTTTGCCAAGCCGTTACACTCGCCAATTTAGCGCGTCAACATAAGGGAACGACCTTAGTCGTCACCAGTGACACGCCAAGCGCCTTAAGCTTAGAGTTAGAGCTGAGTTATTTGCTCAGTAAAATAGGCATTAAGGTCAGATTATTCCCTGACCGCGAAACCTTGCCCTACGACAGTTTTTCGCCCCATCAGGATTTAATCTCCCAGCGACTCGAAACGCTATCGCAGCTGTCTCAGATTGAGCAAAATATCGTTATCGTGCCCGTCACCACCTTGATGATACGCCTGCCGCCTAAGGCCTATTTAAGCGCCAACGTGTTTGTGCTCAAAAAGGGGGATAGCTACAAGTTACACGATGTACGCCAGCATTTAACCGACACTGGCTACCATTCGGTGGAGCAAGTGTATGAACATGGCGAGTTTGCCATTCGCGGTTCGATTCTGGATATCTTCCCAACGGGGATGAATATGCCACTGCGCATCGAGCTATTCGATGAAGAAGTGGAAACCATTCGCCATTTTGATCCAGAAACACAACGCTCATTGCAACCTGTTGACTCGATTCGCCTATTGCCCGCGAAGGAATTCCCAACAGACAGTTCGGCCATAGAAGGGTTTAGGCAAAGATACCGACGCCGTTTCGAGGTCATAGTCAAAGAGCCAGAATCGGTTTATCAGCTAGTGAGCCGTAACTTGATGCCGGCGGGGATCGAAAACTATCTACCGCTGTTTTTTGATGACACCGCCACCCTATTCGATTACTTGCCCAAGGACACTCAACTCGTCACCTTAGGCGATATCGAAAAGTCGGCGCGCGCCCATCTGCAAGAAGTCGAACATCGCTATCAAGACAGACGCGTCGATCCGCTGCGGCCATTACTGGCGCCTAAAGAGCTGTATTTACTCATAGAAGAGTTATTTGCCGCCTTTAAACCGCTGTCACGTTATCAAATGCAAGTGCCAACAGATGGCACTGAAACAACGAAAGTGGTTGTTATTGCCGCCAGCACCCTGCCCGACATCAGCGCCAATCATAAATTAAAGCAACCGCTGCTAGCGCTGCAAGATTATGCCGGCAGCGCCAAACGCATGTTGTTTAGCGCCGAGTCCGAGGGTCGCCGTGAAGCGCTGCTTGAATTGCTCGCTAAAATTCAGTTAAAACCTGCACTGTTTAACCATTTTGATGAATTTATTCAAAGTGATGCCAAGTTAGGTCTTATCGTGTCGCCGCTGTCACGCGGTTGTTTACTGCAAATCAGCGCCAAAGAAAGTATCAGTATCATTTGTGAGACTGAACTCTTCGGCCATCGTATTTCCCAGCAACGTCGCCGTGAGAAACAGCGTCAGATCAGTAATGATGCCCTGATTAAAAACTTGGCCGAACTCAAAGTTGGCCAGCCCATAGTGCATTTAGAACACGGCGTTGCACTTTATAGGGGCTTAGTCACCCTAGATACGGGTGGACTGGTCGCAGAATACTTGCAATTAGAATACGCTGGCGGTGACAAACTGTATGTGCCAGTGTCTTCATTGCATCTCATCAGCCGTTACAGTGTTGGCGCCGATGAAGACGCCCACTTAAATAAACTCGGCAACGAGACGTGGGCTAAAGCCAAGAAAAAGGCGATTGAAAAAATCCGCGACGTCGCAGCCGAGCTGCTCGATGTCTATGCCCGTCGCCAAGCGCGTCCTGGCGAAAGCTGCGCAATTGACGAAGAAGAATACGCTCAATTCGCCCGCGGCTTCCCCTTCGAAGAAACCGTCGATCAAGAAAGCGCCATCATCGCCGTGTTAGCCGATATGCAATCGCCGACCGCAATGGACAGATTAGTCTGTGGCGATGTGGGCTTTGGTAAAACCGAAGTCGCCATGCGCGCCGCCTTTGTGGCCGTCAACGCTGGCAAACAAGTGGTCGTGCTAGTTCCGACCACACTGCTTGCCCAGCAACACTATGAAAACTTTAAAGACAGATTTGCCGACTGGCCCGTGGTCACTGAAGTGATGTCGCGCTTTCGCACCGCAAAAGAACAAGCCCAAGTGCTGCAGCAATTGGAAGAAGGCAAAGTCGATATCGTTATCGGTACCCACAAGTTACTGCAATCTGAGGCCAAGTTTGAAAACTTAGGCCTGTTGATTATCGACGAAGAACACAGATTTGGTGTGCGTCAAAAAGAGAAAATCAAAGCGCTGCGCGCCAACGTGGATATCTTAACCCTGACCGCGACGCCCATTCCGCGCACCTTAAACATGGCCATGTCGGGCATGCGCGATTTATCAATTATCGCCACTCCGCCCGCCAAACGTTTAGCAGTGAAAACCTTTGTGCGGGAATCGGATCCCGCGACTGTGCGCGAGGCTATTCTGCGGGAAATTCTCCGTGGCGGCCAAGTGTATTACCTGCACAATAATGTTGAAAGTATTGAGAAATGTGCCCAAGGCATTATCGATTTATTGCCTGAAGCGCGAGTCGTCGTTGCCCACGGTCAAATGCGTGAGCGCGATCTAGAACGGGTAATGTCAGACTTTTACCATCAAAGATTCAACGTGTTAGTCTGTACCACTATTATCGAAACCGGTATCGACGTCCCAAGTGCCAACACCATTATTATTGAGCGCGCCGACACCTTTGGTCTGGCGCAGTTACACCAATTGCGCGGCCGCGTCGGGCGTTCGCACCATCAGGCATATGCCTATTTGATGACGCCGCATCCCAAACGTATGACCCCAGATGCGCGCAAACGTTTAGAAGCCATTGATGCTCTTGAAGATCTCGGTGCGGGCTTTATGCTGGCGACCCAAGATTTAGAGATCCGCGGCGCAGGTGAACTCTTGGGCGATGAACAGAGTGGCCATATTTCGAAAATTGGTTTTAGCTTGTACATGGAAATGCTCGAAGCGGCAGTCAAAGCCTTAAAACAAGGCAAAGAACCGTCACTGGCGCAAATGCTCAATCAGCAATGCGAAATTGAACTGCGTATCCCCGCCCTACTGCCTGAAGCCTATGTGAGCGACGTAAATATTCGTCTGTCGCTCTATAAACGCATCGCAGGGTGCGAAACACAGGCGGCGCTGGATGAGTTAAAAGTCGAATTGATCGACCGTTTTGGCTTATTACCTGAACCGACGCGTAACTTAATGGAAATGACCCTCTATAAACATGAGGCGACTCGCTTAGGTGCGACTAAAATAGAAGTGCACAGTAAAGGTGGCAGCATCGAATTTAGTGATGATCATGTCATAGATCCTGTGTTTATTATTGGATTACTCCAAAGCCAGCCACAAATCTATCGAATGGAAGGACCGAATAAGTTAAAGTTCAGCCTTGCAGCCGAAACCAGTAAAGACAGGCTCGCTTTAGTGAAACTTTTGCTAGAACAATTATCGCAACATCGTCTTGGAGATAAATAGTGTTACGTAAACTCGCGGTCTCTATCGCTACACTCATTGCACTATCACACAGTCAGGTCGTCCAAGCAGAAGCTTGGTTCGAGGTTGAAGTCTATGTGTTTGAACGCCAAAGTCAGTCAAGTGAACAATGGCCTGATGCGCCGAACAAGACGAAAACCGATAACGCAATAGACTTAATCTCCCCCGCTATCGCGCAAGCAATCACGCCGATACCCAGCGCATCTGCGCCTTGCACACTGGTATTTGATGCCGATGCAAATAGCCACTGCGCTGAAACCTTAAACGGTACCTCGACGTCAGAACCTATGCCTGCTGCGCCTGCGAGTGTGGAATATCGTTACCCGCCGGTGATCCCATCAGAAATCAGCAGCGCACAGATCAGTTATCCTACAGCCAATGGCAACCCAGTATTGTTAACCCGCAGCCAAAGTCAGTTCGCGAGCATTATCAATAGTATTTCCCGCGAACGTGGTACGCGCAGTTTACTGCACATGGCTTGGCAACAACCTATGCGTGGTAAGAGTGGCTCAGTACCCATACGCTTATTTGCGGGTAAAGATTTCTCAGGTACTTATCACTTCGATGGCAGAAAAATCATTAAGCAAGCTCAAGCAGAGCCTATGACTAATGCCGATGGCACACCAATGCTTGCACCTGCTGTATCACCAGTATGGGAATTAGATGGCACACTGAATATCTATTTAAGCCACTATTTATATATTGAAACCGCATTGCACTTGCGCAAAGAAGGCAGAAAATTAATGCCAGCCGTACCCAGTGATGCGGCCGATACCAGCGCAACACTCACGGCGCCCAAAGTCATGACACCATTTTTAATGTCTGTGCCTTTGGAGCAAAACCGCCGTGTGAAGAGTGAAGAAATCCATTATTTAGATCATCCCGAAATGGGCATGGTGATCCAAATCCGCAAGATGGCGCAACCCAGTGCAATGCAAAATAATCAGAATGCCGAATCAATACAAACTGTTGGCCAATACTGAACAAACGCACAACCCGCACAACCCGCACAATTCTTAAGTTAAAACGGTGCAGTTAAGTTAACACGGTACGTTTAAATTAAGACTGAACGATGGAGAAATCGAGGTAGATATCATCAGCCTCGTCTTCTCCTACCGTTACGGTTAATCCCTCAGTGCAAGGCACACCTACTTCGCACCAAGCAATTAAAGCATTAACAGCAATGTCACTGCCTTGGGCGAGTACTTCAACACTGCCATCGCGGCAATTGGTTACATATCCTGTCACGCCCAAGGCTCTGGCCTTAGTCAAGGTCGCATGACGGCAACCCACACCTTGCACTTTTCCCGTCAAATTAATTAATACTCGCTTCATCTCACGCTCCTTTTTCACGGAACCTTGTTATAGAAATAAGCATAGCCGCAATTATCCAAAGGCTAAGTGTTAACCTATGGATTTGTAGAGCAAAAAACAAACAATATTTAAATTTAGGCAAAAAAAACAGCTAACAAGACTGCTGCTAGCTGTGTCGGGCGACATACGCAAAGGGATATCCAATAAATGGACAAATAAAACAGCAACTCTGTATCATTTTGTTACAAAATAGCAAGGGTCGCTACTTTACACAATAAATAATTATTTTCAAGAGTTTGAAAAGTAAAACTATCCATCCCGAATGAATATAATGCTTTTAGCTGAAAATCAGCTCGTACACCCATCTGCATTGTTCATGTTTAAAAACACCCCCTGTGATAGCCGAAGAAGTATAAAGGCGTGTTGACGTTTAACGCTGAGATTACGTTTGTTCTGGCAAGTTGGTAAACGCGAAACGAGGGTTGAGAAGTGAGCCCTCTAATGACAAGCGGCCGTATGCCTGACGATAAAGCAAGGCAAGCAAACTAGATGCAAAAAAGCAAAAAACCGGCCTAATTAGTCGGTTTTTGCTTGATTGTGTGATTAGGTGATGAAGTGCTACTCGCTTATCATCAGACCATTTTGATAGCGATACTCGGATGAGGGTTCACCGTTGAAGTAGTACACCGACCTGCCGTGCAGTTGATTATCAAGATACTCATCACTTTGCAGCAGGCTGCCATCTTCGTTAAAACTATAGCCTTTGCCTTGCAATTGACCTTTATCATCATACTGGGCCTGCCCTAATAAATGGCCATTGGCGGAAAAGGCTTGCCAGTGACCCACTTCGTGTCCAGCTTTATAGTTGCCATGCCAGAGCTTAACCATGCTGTAGCTGCTTTCATCTTGCAGCAGCCATTGGCCTTCGCGCTGACCGTTAACATACTGACCTTGGGCTTGAAGTTGTTTATCAAAGCCACGCAGTAAATACGCGCCATGTAACTTAGCGTTTTTATAAAACTCTCGACGCATTATCGTGCCATCGGCTGCGATTTCTGTTTGTTCACCACTCAGCTCACCTTGTTGGTTAAACTGCTCATTGCGCGTCGTATCCGCGTTTTTTGTGACCCACTTGCCGGACTTTAACCCTAAGTGATATTGGCCGCTGACAAAGCCGCCGTCCTCGGCCTTATCTTCTCGATATGCACCGTGCATTTGACCTTTGCGGTAGTTTATCCGCCTGATATAACCGTTCCAGCCAGCACCGATATACAAGCCATCGTATCGCCCCTTGAGTTGTTCATCACGTTCAATCAGCTCTCCTGCTGCATCAAAACGCTGACGTAAGCTCCAGTCTTTTGCTGTATCTTGCTGATATTGATAAGTTAACTTTCCCGCAGAATCGAAGCGCTGTTCAGTGCTAGTCTGACCGTTAGCGAGGTATTGCGTGTCGGTTTGGGTCGCAACGTTACCGGCATTATCATAGGTAATATGTTGAATTTCACGACCATCCTTATCATACTTTTGCAGCTCTGCTAACCGCCCTTGTTCATCAAAACGCTGCTGGTTTCCCACCTGTTTATCATGCTCATAGTGTTTAATCTCTTGCAGCACATCGGCAGCTCGGTAAATCAACACTTCGCCGTGTATTTTCCCCTTAAGATAAAACTCTTTAGTGTATAACCAGCCGTCTTTTGTCCAATACAGTCGCTCGCCTTCTCTTTTTCCCGCCACCATATTAACGGTTTGCTCCGGCTGACCATTGTTATGAAAGCTTTCATATAGCCCTTCCATACCGTTAGCGCCGTAGGTTACGCGTGTTTGCAACTGGCCATTGTTAAAATAACTTTGCGATAATCCTAATTCAGCGCCATTCACACGATGCTGAAGCTCCCTTAATTGACCATTAGTATGGTAACTTTTCTGATCTCCATGCAACTGGCCATGCTGGTAGTGGTACTCTCCCGAGAGCGCTCCGTCTTCCCAATAATGCAGATGCGTGCCCTGATAACGCCCTTGTGCATCGCTACTGCCCTTGCGAGACAGTTGACCGTCGGGATAGAAAAACTCGAAATCACCAACGATAAAACTCTCGGCTAAATTAGGACTGTTGACGCTGCCCTTAAAAACGGGTTTATCCGTCTCCAGATAAAAGAGTTGTAGCGGCCACACGCCATCTTTCTCTGTTGGTACTTGCTCCTGATAATAAATGGCTTCACCAGGCACATCGCTAAACCGCCATAGTTCGTCGAGTAAAATTCGCTCAGCCGACAGATTAAACGACATAAGTAGCGCAGATAATAGTAATAAGACTCTCATATTCTGCTCCTTAAGGTAACGCAGGAAATGTATTAACCCACTGTTTATTGACCGGTTCGCCGCTTATCGTTAGCTGCTCTATCTGTGCTGCGCGCCCCGCCAGTACAAACCAGCGTTCCTCACGTAATACTTGCTGCAACGGACGCTGATAAAAATCACTGCTGTCACCTTGAATAGCAGGAGCTAGCTGTAAATTTTGCGCATTTAAAAAACGATAGCGCCGCATAAAGTCGGCCACGGTTTGACGGATATCAACATTCGGCAACTGAGTGATATCAATCAACCAGCTTTGCTCGGGTTGATACGCTAGCGCTTGCCATTTGGGCGTACCGGTACAGGCCAAAGTGCTGCTGACATTGATGTCGTAAAAATTGCGGCGGATCCCATCGGCGCTAGTCAGTTGGTACAGCACAAACTTATCCAGCCCTCCACCAAAACCCGTGTTGTTAGTGTTAGTGCTTGTGTTTGTCCATTGCAGTGTGTGCTCGTTGACCTTAGGTGCATCGACAACACTGAGCGTGCACACCGCTGCCTGCTCGGAAGTTAACAGCAAACTGACGCCGTATTTGGCCACGACTTGCGGCTCAAGTAAGGCGGGGTCTTCAGGTGCAGTAACTTGCGGCTGATTAACATAGGACGCATACATATCATCACTATAAAGCAGTTGTTGCTGCGCCGGCGGATAGGCGACATTTTGCGCGTAATCTTGAGTCGGAATAAAACGAATGTTCTTAGTCAGTTCACCACTGTCAACCACAGTATTCACATAGAGTGTCAGCGTCGGCGGCGCTGCGGGAAAGGTAAACAGTGTGATCGATTCATATTGTGCAGCTGAGGCCAACGCCACCATATTTTGCTCTGCCGGGGTTAACCAATCCGGCCCAGTGGGCGGCGGTGAAAGATATTTCACCATAGCGCCTTCGGCACCGTCAAAGCGCCGGTATAACCAAGATTTGTCAGTGCTGCCTCGCGATTTCAGCAAATAACTGAATGGTTTATCTGGGATTGGCGAGAGTTCCAGCTGTATATCTTCATACTGCAAGACCACAGTTTTGCTGGGATCGGGGGTCAGGTTAAGTTTGACTAATTTCGCGCCGCGATAATGGGCAGTCGCGCGAAACTCAGCAACCTGAGCTAAGAGGTCATTCGGCGCATTCCAACCGATAAGCAAATTCTGCTGCTCAGACTGATGGAAACCATCCTGTTCTGGATAACTATAACTACCTACCTTGCTCAATTGCAGCGGCAGTACTGTGCCATCCGCACTGTGTGCTGTGATATCGGTTAAGCTAAACCCGCCTTCGGGTTTAAAACCTGAAAAGTCATACTGATAAGTCAGCTTTAATAAATCATCTTGCTGGTAAAAGTAGCCCGCATCATAGGCAAATACAGCATCTTGGGTTAAGGTCTTATTGACATTATCCAACACAACGTCAGGTTGTTTTTGATACTCAAATACTGGGAAATCATAAAAACCTAAATACTGCGTCAGATCGCCCAACTGGCGCTCCTGCGGCAACATAATAACGTTGCTGCGCACTGTGCCCTTATAGCCGTAGCGCTCAAACGGCGCTTCTGCCACTAAGGCTAACTGCGCTAACCAACCCCGCTCACGTTCTAACATCAGCTGGCCGTATATTTTGGCTTGATCGCCGCCACTTTCAACTTTGGCTAACACATGCGTATCTGTGACTTGCAATACAGTAAGCTTGGCATTGGGGTGGCCTTGATAGGTAGGAAGCGCGACAACCGCCCCCGCTTTGGCGGGTATGGTGCTAAGAAAGGCCGATGAGCTAAAGAGCTTTTTCAGTTCCTGCTCAAGCTCTGCGCCGCGTTCAGCCAACAGCGCCTGCCATACAGGTTTGTTCAATGCACTGAATTCTTTAACGCTGCCATCGTCTAGATTTAAAGAAAATTCAAACCCCTGCGAGAAAATAGCGTGCATTTCTGGATTACGATCGGCCCGCTGGCCACTACTGACGCCGCTCCCTTGACCATCGCGCATGTTCATATAATCGACATGCACTTGAAACCGACTGTTTTTGCCTGTTTCGAGGACCTTATAACGCAGCAATTGATGTGACGTGGCGTTAACCGTTTCGGTACGCTGACCATTGTCTACAGTGATGTTAGTGGTGCTATACAGCTGATACGAGCGCTCTTCCCCTTTTTCAGGCGTAAACTCAACATCAGCATCCCCAAAAGAACAGGCCGATAATAAACAGCATGCAACTACGCTAACCAAGTACTTCATGGTTATTCCTTGTATCTCAAATAGTAAGCGCCGCATTATGCCCTTTCATGCCCAGTAAATAAAATGCTTTGGCTATTTATGCCTGTCCAGCGCAACACCAGAGTGCGCGACTAAGCATCCTTTTTAGATAGTCACAGGTACTGCAATACCAATCTTAGGCAAGTTTTTAATGACGAATTCCGGCATCAAGAACAGATGCAAACAGCTAGCTGTGCGGCATTAATTGTCATTAATGCCCAGTGACTCTTCGATTTTTATTTAATAAGAAGTATCCCTCTGGACTCGACGGTAACATCTGCAGCACACGGAAGTGTAAATACCGCGTTCACATGGTCAATGATGTTCCCGACATCATAGTGACATTTCCCATATCCCTATGGGTCAGATGTGAAAGAGCAGCCATATCGCCAACGGTCACTGTTGTAACAAGGTCAAGCTTAACTAAGTCATTAATACACAAATCAGCCCTAAACAGCTTTTGCCCCAAAGTGAGTTAACACGGGGCGTTTGACCACAAACTTGCTACCTCATTTCCCAACAAATTCTCATCTATTTTCTGCTTTCAGCAATTCACCATAAGTGGCCGAAACTGGAGCGCTAGACAGTCGTATTAAAAAATGCGTAGCTCTGAGTGTTTTTAAGTCAATTTTTGTGCGCGCCATCTCAATCATTAACATCTAAAACTATTTAAAATTAATTAGTTATATAAAGCGAAACTTAGATAATAGGTTTGTAAAACGCGCATGCGCGTTTTTCCGGATGGTGTATTTGAGAGAAAGCTGATAAGTTCCTTATATTACAAGTAATTAACTATTCGCGTTTTTACTGGTCTAATGAGGTAAACGCGCATGCCCCTCATAAAATGTTAGGCATCAATTTTATCGAACACTTTTTATCCTAAGGAATAATGTCATGGGAAGAATGTCAGATTTAATGATAGAGCTTGAAAATGAAAAGGCAGATCAATGGATAAGAGACCGTCTTGAGGATAAAGATGCAGATGAAGAATCCGAAGAGTATAGAGATTTAGCTGACGAATACTTTAATCTTCAAGAGCATTTAAGGGACCAATTTGAATTCGAAGAAGATCTAAAATGGTTACAAAAAAATGATTCTTCAACTCTTTACAGACTTTTTCTCGAAGAGATAAGAGAGCTTGAAAAACTTATAGTTAATAACCCACTAAAAACAAAACCATATATTATGTATAGAATGACTTATGCACATTCGGTTAGTTTGCTTGAGGCATTTCTCGGTGAAACTGTAAAATCTCTAGTAAATAATAATGATCGTTTTTTTGTGAATTCATTTAAAATCGAAGAATTAAAAAATGCAAAATATACGCTTGAGTTTTTAGCAGTAACAAAATCAAACCCCAAAGCGCTTGCTATAAAGGAACTATCTAAAATACTCTATCACAGCATGCCAAAAGTAAAAGTAATATTTGAGACCATACTTGGAAACAAAATTGATCTGAATATCTCTGAAGTAGATAAAATAACTAAAATTCGCCATGATATAGTCCATAGAAACGGAAAAACCAAAGAGAGTAATCCAATTTATTTGGACCAACAAGCTATTTTTAATATGTTTGTAGATATTAAAAAATTTGCAAATGAGCTTCAGGAAATCGTCAACAAAAATGCCTAACAAGTTGCTGCACGTGGACTTGATACAGTTGTCGCGCTTTTTGCTAAAACAAAATGCGGCAAAAACAGCACCAACTTACTCGTCGGTGAGCAAGGTGTTACCCATAGAAGTTTTAATTCGAGACTCTCTAATTCGAGCTAAAGTCTAACTCGAAAATGTCCAAAAATTAGCTAGTGAATCAGACTTTCCTAGTCTGGTTCATAGGGTAACATCCAGTAATAGATATCAACTAATTACTCTTCAAACGGTATAAAAAACGCTACCGCAAAAAAGCAAATTCCTATAGCATCATTTATACCAATTGACACGGATATGGCAGCGGCCAAGTCCGACAAGCGATTTATGCCCTGCAAACAGCGCAGCGCATAAATACTAAGACGTTAGCTTTTTGTAGGGATAACAATGTCAACAACAGCATCATTAAAGTGTAAGTATTGTGAAAAATATAATGAAGTCGATGCGTGTTTTTTTGATGACTTTATGACCAGCAATGAAATTAATCTTTCATTTCATTGCGGAATATGTGGTAAAGATAACATTTATAGCAATCTCACACAGTCAGAACTGGAAGAAATAATTAATCCTTCAAGTGAATTAGTAAGACAGGCGGAATTCTTAGGTATCTCTGCTGCAAAACTTAGTGCATATGTTTATCCTCCGGATGTAATGAAGGAGGCAGATTTAGATAGAAGAAAAATTCGTGGTTTGTCTATAAAAGAGTACCTAAAATCATGTCGTCAGAGCTACCCAAAAAAGGAAGGGCAGAATTGGTGGCTCGTTTATCAATTAAAGACATTAGATGCTGTTGTGCTCTTTCGTAGAGATTTTAAGTCATATAGGCTTCTAGATGGGAAAGGTATATATCTTGAATTTAGAAACATTATAGAATTAGGAGATTACGTACGTGAAAGAATCTAAAAGCACTGCGGGGGCTCGCTGTCTAGGAGCTGTTCACCGTGGTTCTAGACTGTTGCTATGATATTACCAAGTCATCTGCATTGTAGTGATCAATAATCTGTGGGTATTGACCTGCACACCAAGAACCTTGCCCAATATGTGTCCCGCATCAATATGCGCCTACAAAGTTGAGGGATGGATATACAAAAAAATTATGCCGAGGATGTTTAATAACCTCCTCGGCATTTATTATTTAAGAGATAGTGGTTTAAAATCAAGAAGGGAACTATCAAACTCCACAGACAACAATTTATCTTTGAAAGCTTCTGATATTATTATATTAAATGCACCACCCCACTCATACAAACGAAAGGCGTCTAAGTTTTCAGGTATTTTGTCCTTATAGACAACGGGTTCAATAAAAAATCGCCCACGCTTTGATTCCCAAACTTCTGGAATGTAGCCCAGAGGCCAGCGTTCAATTTTAGAACATTCCCAATCAACGCAGTCAGTATAATTAAATACATGCATCAACACATACTTTAAATTGTTATGCCTATTTATAAATGGTATTAACTGGACACCACTAACATTAATATCGTCCTCAAAAAAGACATCCTCATTAAACGCCAATAACCTGGTTCCAACCGAGACAACCGGAGGTGATTTACCTTCTTTTAAGGCATTGAAATATAAAACACCTTTGAATCCAGATTGAATCGCAGATAGTTTCACATCACTTAATTCATTTCCTTCGCCATCTATAAAAAATGAACTAGGATTCATATAATTCATCCATTTTTTACTTTCCGAATTTATACCTAATTTATAGTAATTCATTACTTGTTAACCTTCGTCAATATGTCAGTGCCAGCAGTAGTATCATTAAACTAGGATCCTATCTCTAAGCGCGGCGCCGCCTTCATTAAAGAAGGGAGATATTTATTAGACTCCTTTGTACAGCCGAATGTGTTTCCCAGCGCTGTTATCAATGTCGCTTTATCCATAACTGGCAACACGATCCCTGAATCACTCGAGTTTATAAAAAATAAGGTGATAACACTAGATTCTGAAGAGAACAATTTTTCAGTGTTATTAGAAATGTCCCCCGCATTTTTCTGGCATTTCTTATGGATATTTCTGGCCATTTCATGGCCAGTTAGCATCGTCTTACTTACGGGTTCTATCCTATTTGTACTCGATTCAAGAGTTACTCGCCATTCCCTCACCGATGACATTTGCAGTGGAATAGAGAAAGAAGAGTTTTTCTTAGTTTATCAGCCAGTGATGTGCCGAGAACGGTAAAGCTAAGGGAGTCGAGGCATTAATACGTTGGCAACACCCGCAAATGGGCTAGTGCAACCTGATTTGTTTATTCCCATTGCCGAAGAGGACAAATTAATTGTTCCATTAACTAACTATATTTTTGAGCGGGCATTAAAAGATTTTACTGATATGAAGGTTGACTCGGGCTTTAGGATTGCGTTCAACGTGGCGCCAGCGCATTGAAAGCTTACGCCAGTTGGGGATTTTAATGGCTATCGATGACTTTGGTACTGGGCAAACAACCTTATCTTTGTTACAAACCATGCCATTGGATTACTTGAAAATCGGTAAGACGTTACTAAAGAATAGCTAATCCGAATCTGGCTAAGAAGAGCCAATTATCTAACAAGGTTTTGTCCAAAAGTGCGTTGCGTATGTCTTTTAAATCTACAGGTTACGTGAATGCACGAAAGGTGAGCCATGGTGATTGGCGAGACGACCGTCCGCCCCATGGACGGGGCGGTCGAGCATCCAAGGATGGACTGGCTGCGTGTCGGTGAGTCAATGCCATGGCAAGCCTATATGCGTAGATACCAGCCAACGCTAATCCCCTAAAAACAAAACCAAAAGTCGCAGTCACCCTAGACTACTTTCCTACACATTTAAGTCCAAAACCAATACAATCGATTTTATAATCTAGAGCCCTCAATGTGCTCTACTTAAAAATATTCCCAATAGCCACATTCATATTCAGAGTCGCAATGTGCGCGGCATGAAGTATTAAAAGCCAAAACCATAAGGCGGAATAGCCGATGAGATAAATCCACTCCCCCTCTTAAATATAAAAAGAGGAGTGATACTTTTATTCAATCGATATTAATCAAGCCAACTTAAAGGCTTTTATTTTGGGGAGATGGGCGGCGAGTTGGGGGAATTTGTGGGGCTGAACGTCATCCCAATCAATCGAATAATAGGCGCTTAATTCACTGGCGAGTTGCTGATTATCGAACATCTCATCATTCACAGAAAATATGCACATGGCCTTGTGAGTATTCTTTTCACGAAATTTCGACACGCACTTATTGGCAATGTCGGCATATTCTTCTGGGCGGTCAATCTTGCCCTGCATATTATTTTCTGGGTGCAAATTAGGGTTAATCAGCACAGATTTAAGACCATTTAAAAATCCAATCCGCTCGGCCCAATAAGCGCCGAGTCCTACGCCAACCATTAACGGCGCGGGATCGTCGCAATGCTGCATTTGCTTAGCGACTTCCTTGAGCAAGTGTTGCATGTCGTGCTTAGGGTGCAAGGTGCTGTAACTGATCAAACGCACATCAGGGTCAATAAATTGCAACTGACGCATTTTTTCGTGATTACCTGGGCTAGTCGCATCAAATCCATGAAGATAGAAAATCATATCAAGGCCTTTTAATCATTTTTGATTACAGTGAATTAACTAACCCTAGCAAAAGAGTGATCTCACACCTTGCGCTACATCAAACTTTCGCCTGTTGAGCCAAACAAATTTGCTCGGCAAGCTGCTTGGCATTTTCCCAACGGGCCGTATTATCGAGCGCCGCTGCCGTTTGCGCGGCATTGGGTTTAAGTAAACTCGCAGGATACTGTGGCGCGCTCGCAGGCCAAGTAAAGCCATTGAGTAGCGACATTACGCCCGCATTATCATTACACACTAAAATCATGTCGCAACCTGCGGCTAAGGCGGCGCTGGCCCTTGCACGGTAATCGCCCGCAAACCCTGCGCCTTGCATGCCGAGATCGTCAGAGAAAATCACCCCGTTAAAGCCAAGTTCTTTACGCAGCACTTGTTTTAACCAGTATTCGGAGAAGCCCGCAGAGTTAGGGTCGACTTTAGGGTAAACCACGTGCGCGGGCATCACGCCTAATAATTTCTCTTTTGCGATCAATTCTTTAAACGGCAGGATATCCTTTGCAAAAATGGCCTCGGCATCACGATCATCAATGGGTTTCTCGTAGTGCGAATCCGCCACTACACTGCCGTGCCCGGGGAAATGTTTACCCACGGCGCCCATGCCAGCTGCGGCCATGCCAGCAATAAAGCTTTCGGCCAATGTAATAACCTCGGCGGGCTCTGGGCTAAAGCTGCGTTTACCTATGACTTGGCTCACGCCGTTTAAGTCCAATACGGGCGCGAAACTTAAGTCGATATCGCAAGCCAGTAATTCAATCGCCATCAAGAAACCGAGCTCACAGGCCCAACGCTTGGCCAATACCATATCGCCCTTTGCTGCGGGTAAAATGTCGCCCATGGCGGGAATAATGGTAAAGCCATCACGGAAACGTTGTACTCGGCCCCCCTCGTGATCTACGGCGATTAATATTTCTGGGCGTATTTGGCGTATCTGTTGTACCAGACGGATCAACTGATCACGGCTCGAAAAATTGCGGGAAAATAGGATTAAACCACCCACCTGTGGATGGCGTAGCATCTCAGATTCAGCCTCACTGACGTCCAACGACAGTAAATCCAACATTAAATAGCTCATACTTCTCCCTAAAAATATTCATTAATACTCAAAAAATAACCACTCAAGCCATAAGTAGTCCACGCTCACAAAAAAGCTAAAAAAAGCGAGCCACCTACTCTTGTAGCGCTGTCGAAGCCTGTATTCTTGACCATAAAATGGCCTGTAAAAAAGTCCCAATTAAGTTCAGCTTATCCGAACTATTACGAATAAAAAAAACTAATGTGAATTGTCACACTAATCTATGGGATACTGGCGTTAGAGTATCACACAAGCAGATTTCGCATGAAAGAATGCCGCCACTGACCAGAGTACACGCGCAAGATTAGCGTGCTTCAATCTGCAGAGCGAGCAATCCCATGCACTCAGACTAAAATAATAAACAAGACACAACAGGACTTCTATCATGATTAGCGTATTTGACATGTTCAAGATCGGCATAGGTCCATCGAGTTCACATACCGTCGGCCCAATGAAAGCGGGCAAAATCTTTATGCAAAACCTGACTGACTCAGGACTCGTGACCCAGATTGATGAATTAAGAGCCGAACTCTTTGGCTCCCTCGGCCAAACAGGCAAAGGCCACGGCACGGGCAAAGCAGTGATTTTAGGCTTAATGGGCGAAGATCCCGAAACCGTGGACACTGACAGCATCGACGGCATTTTAGAACGCGTCTCCAAGGACGAAACCTTAACGCTGCACTGTGGCAAAGTGGTTAAGTTTACCCGTGAGCAAGGCATTACCTATCACAGACGCAAAACGCTACCTGCACATGCTAACGCCATGACCTTGTACGCCTACTGTAAAGGGGAATGCATTTTTGATCGCACTTACTACTCAGTGGGTGGCGGCTTTATTTTAGATGAAGATGAAATTAGCCAACGTAATGCATCGCCAGCCTCACAAATTGAATCGGCTCCTTTTGATTTTGTGAGTGCGGCTCACTTACTGGAATTATGCGGCGAGCAAGGTCTCAGCATTTCTTCTTTAATGATGGCGAACGAACTAAGTTTAGCCACTGAAGATGAAGTCAAAGCCAAGCTGTGGAATATTTGGCAGACGATGAAAACCTGTATCGAACGCGGTTATCAGAAGGAAGGTATTTTACCTGGCGGCCTAAAACTGCGTCGTCGTGCTCCTGCACTGTACCGCCGTTTGAAAGCCGAAGGCCGTAACAATGTCGATCCATTAACCGCTATGGATTGGGTCGATTTATTCGCACTGTCGGTCAACGAGCAAAATGCGGCCGGTGATCGCGTCGTCACTGCGCCAACAAACGGTGCTGCGGGAATTATTCCTGCCGTATTATGCTATTACGATACCTTCGTACAAGAAGTGGATATCGATGTCTGCGCCCGTTATTTATTAACTGCCGCTGCAATTGGTATTTTGTACAAGAAAAATGCCTCAATTTCGGGCGCCGAAGTCGGTTGCCAAGGTGAAGTGGGCGTAGCCTGTTCTATGGCCGCTGGCGCACTGACTGAAATAATGGGCGGTACGGTTGAACACGTTGAAAACGCGGCTGAAATCGGCATGGAACATAACTTAGGTTTAACCTGCGATCCTGTGGGCGGCCTAGTGCAAGTGCCTTGTATCGAACGTAATGCCATGGGCGCGATCAAAGCAATCAACGCTTCTCGTATGGCCCTACGCGGTGACGGTAACCATAAGGTTTCACTGGATAAAGTGATCAAAACCATGATGGACACCGGCAGAGATATGCGCAGTAAATACAAAGAAACCGCCAAAGGCGGTTTAGCGGTCAACATTGTTGAGTGCTAAGTGCTGAGTGTTAATTCACTTTCGCTAATTGCTTAAATCGCACCATAAAAAATGCCGCAACTCACAAAGTTGCGGCATTTTTGTTTTAGCTCATCGGCGTGACTGCTGAATCGGCTATTTAAGGCTTAAAGTATAAGCTATGGAACTTAAGGTGCTCTTCAATAAAGCTCGCGATGAAGTAGTAGCTGTGATCGTACCCCGCTTGCATCCGCACATCCAAGGGATAACCCTTGGCATGGGCGATATCCACTAACGATTGTGGCATCAATTGGGTGTCTAAAAAGCTGTCAGCTTCACCTTGGTCAATCAGTACTGGCACTTCGCTAATCGCGAGCTTAAGCAATTCACAGGCATCATACTGTCGCCAATGTTCACGATTTTCACCTAAGTACTCGCTAAAGGCTTTAATACCCCAAGGTACATTACTTGGATTCGAAATCGGGCTAAAAGCCGAAATTGAGCTATATCTGTGTGGATTACTCAGACCAATCACCAAAGCACCATGACCGCCCATTGAATGGCCGGAGATAGCGCGCTGGGTAGTGACAGGAAAATGCGCTTCAATCAAGGTAGGCAACTCATGGACTATGTAATCGTACATCTTATAATGACGATTCCAAGGCGCTTTTGTCGCATTGAGGTAAAAACCCGCGCCTAAGCCTAAATCGTAAGCCTTATCCGCCGCATCGGGCACATCGTCACCGCGAGGACTGGTATCAGGGGCGACAATCGCCATCCCAAGTACCGCTGCCATGCGCTGTGCACCCGCCTTCTGCATAAAGTTTTCATCGGTACAGGTTAGACCTGAAAGCCAATACAGCACAGGCACCGGTTTATTCACCGCCTCAGGCGGCAGATAAATGGCAAAGCGCATCTCGCAGTTTAACGACTGAGATTGATGGCGATACTGCTTATGCCAACCGCCAAAACTCTTGTTACAACTGATATTTTCTATGGTCATACAAGTCCTTTTAAGCTCAATCTTTTAGCGCTATTTATAACGTTAGTCTTAGCGTTAGTCATGGCGCTTATCGTCAGCTCCGTTGGCAACACAGCAGACAGATTTGCACCTGTCTGCCCGTTAGTCACATCAAGCTGAAGCATCAACTTAGCGTGCAAAATCGCTTATTTATCAAAATGGATCACGCTGCGAATGCTCTTACCTTGGTGCATCAGCTCAAACGCCTCATTGATTTGCTCAAGTCCCATAGTGTGAGTGATAAAATCATCGAGCTTAAATTCGCCCGCCATGTAACGCTCAACAATGTGGGGCAGTTCAGAACGCCCTTTCACACCGCCAAAGGCAGAACCGCGCCAAACGCGGCCAGTCACCAATTGGAATGGACGGGTTGAAATCTCTTGACCAGCACCGGCAACACCGATGATCACCGACTCACCCCACCCTTTATGACAACACTCTAAGGCGCTGCGCATCACATTGACGTTGCCGATACACTCGAATGAGTAATCCACGCCGCCATCGGTCATCTCAACGATCACCTCTTGGATGGGCTTATCGAGTAATTTAGGATTGATGCAATCGGTCGCGCCGAGTTTTTTGGCTAACTCGAATTTAGACTCGTTGATATCAATCGCGATAATGCGGCTGGCTTTGGCCATAGTCGCCCCAATGATCGCCGATAAACCGATACCGCCGAGGCCGAAAATTGCCACGGTTGCGCCTTCTTCCACTTTGGCCGTGTTCATCACAGCGCCCATGCCTGTGGTTACGCCGCAACCTAACAGACAAATTTCTTCTAATGGTGCGCTCTTATTGACTTTAGCCAATGAGATTTCAGGCAACACGGTATATTCAGAGAAGGTCGAGCAGCCCATGTAATGGAAAATAGGCTTGCCATCAAGATAAAAACGCGTGGTGCCATCGGGCATTAAGCCTTTACCTTGGGTCGCGCGAATTTTTTGGCACAGGTTAGTTTTGCCCGATAGACAAAACTTACACTCGCCGCACTCTGGGGTATAAAGTGGGATCACATGATCGCCCACTTGTACGCTGGTCACACCCTCGCCCACTTGCTCAACGATACCGCCGCCTTCGTGGCCTAAAATCGCGGGGAATACCCCTTCTGGATCATCACCGCTCAGGGTAAACGCATCCGTGTGACACACGCCCGTAGCCACAATGCGCACTAAGACTTCGCCCGCTTTAGGTAACATCACATCCACTTCTTCAATCTTAAGTGGTTGTCCTGGTCCCCAAGCAACAGCGGCCTTTGATTTAATAAACTGCGGTTTTTCGTTCGACATTGTTACGTCCCTTGAATAGGTAATAGGAGTAAGTCATTGGTGTATCATAAATTCAATTCAGGCCAAGTAAATTCTTGCGCCCATTGCACTGATGCTACTGAATAGGAGGATTGTATTTGTTTCTCAGCGAGAGACAATCTAGTATTCAAGCAATTCATTTTTACTGAGTAACAACAATGTATCTCTGGGACGGCATTTCTGAATTTGTCGCGGTGGCTGAGGCCGAAAGTTTTACCCTAGCAGCGCAGCGGCTGAATATCTCCACCGCCCACGTTAGCCGCCAAGTGAGCACCTTAGAAAACCGCCTTGGCACAAAACTCTTTTACCGCACTACCCGCAAAGTGTCGTTAACCGAAGAAGGCACAATTTATTATCGCCATTGCCGCCAATTACAAACTGGGTTAGAAGAAGCCGAGCGCGCCATCTCAAACCTAAAGGACTCACCCCAAGGCTTAGTCAAACTCACAGCGCCCGTCGCCTATGGCGAGAAATTTATCATGCCGTTACTCAATGATTTTATGGTGCAATATCCCAGTGTTGAATTTAGCGTCGACTTGACCAATCGCACCTTGGACTTGATTGAAGGCGGTTATGATCTGGCGATTCGCCTCGGAAAACTCGCCGATTCAAGCCTGATGGCCAAACCGCTCAGCAGCCGTACCCACTATGTCGCCGCCTCACCAAGCTATGTGGAAAAATACGGTCAGCCCCATACCTTATCTGAGCTTAACCAGCACAATTGTTTGATCGGTAATCATAATTACTGGCGCTTTGTGGAAAATGGCCGCGAGCGCAATATTAAAGTCCGCGGTAATCTCAATTGTAACAGCGGCTACGCATTAAGGGATGCGGCACTAAAGGGCATAGGGATAGTTCAACTGCCTGATTATTATATTGAAGAAGATATTCAAGCCGGACGGTTACTCTCCTTCCTTGACAGTCACCGCGAAGCCAAAGAAGGCATTTGGGCACTCTATCCGCAAAATCGCCACCTGTCGGCCAAGATCCGTGTATTGGTCGATTACCTTGCCGAAAAACTCGCCGAGCAGGATTAAATACTGTTTGAGCAGATTGATTGGTAGCAGACAAAACGGCGCAAACTAGCGCCAGTTTTCCCGCAAAGTGTAATACAACATGCCTAATGCCAGCGCTTGATTGCCGAACCATTCATTTAAAGGAATGCGGATATGGCGCATGGCGGCAAACAAATCAAATTCACGCAATTGCCCGTCCATCGCATTGGCCATGATCTCGGCCATAATGTGCGATGTCGCTACTCCGTGCCCAGAATATCCTTGGCAATAGAACACATTAGGCGACACTTTGCCGAGCTGCGGGATACGGTTAATCACAATTCCTGCCATTCCCGCCCACGCAAATTCGATATTAACGCCCTTTAATTGTGGAAACGTACGCTCAATCGCGGGCCGTAATTCCGCAGCCACATTTTTAGGATCGCGGCCGCTGTAGTTAGTGCCGCCGCCGAACATCAGCCGTTTATCCGCGGTCAGGCGATAGTAATCCAGTACAAAGCGGCAATCATACACGGCTAAATCCTGCGGATTGATTTGCAAAGCGACATCATCGGGCAGAATCGCACTGGCGCAATTGCCTAAGGACGCCGGAAATAACATACCACGCAGTTTTGGACGGGCGAGTTTATGGTAAGCATTACCGGCGATCAGCACACTGTTGGCGCGCACTTTTCCCTTGGCTGTGACAACAGTCGCCACATCGCCTTCTTCAATATCAAGTACGGGTGAGTGTTCAAAGATTAACGCCCCAAGACCTGCTGCCGCGCGGGCTTCACCCAGGCATAAATTGACTGAGTGCAAATGCATGTTGCGCCGATTGACTAAGCCGCCGTGATACAAGGGCGAGCCTAAATAGGCAGGCATTTCATCGGCGGATACCAGCGTCATAAATTCACCCATGCCGCGGCGCTGCGCCTCATCATGCATAGCCCTAAGCTCGTGCATGTGCTTTGGCTGGTAAGCGGTTTGGATATGACCAAACTTTAAATCACAGTTTATGCCGTACTTGGCCACCCGATTTTTAATAATATCGTGGCCGCGCCAACGCATATTCCACACATAATCTTCAGCTTCATTGCCGATTTGACGGCGCAGCTGTTTTGTCATCGCAACATCGCCGGACAAACTGCCCGTCACCTGCCCACCATTGCGTCCGGTCGCGCCCCACGCAATTTTATTGGCCTCAATAAGTGCCACTTTATAGCCTTTCTCAGATAATTCCAACGCCGTTGCCACGCCGGTAAAACCGCCACCCACAATCGCCACATCGACTCGAATGTCGCCTTCAAGCGCAGGATAATCTGACTCTTGGTCAATGGTGGCATTGTAGTAGGAGGCGCAACGCTCTGCTGGCATGGTCATTCCTTGATGTTGAAAGTTAACTGTTGAAAGTTGATGGCTGAAAGTGAGCGTTAAGTCTTAGTTCTGGACACTCGTTTTAACGCGGCATTATACCGATATTGTTTTATATTTTTTACAAGCGTTCAGAATTTGTGAGTATATCTGAGTTGAGATCGAGATCAACAGTGAATTGCGATAACTATTTGCAGGACAGGACAAAGGAAGTTGAGCTGACTGCAGGCTCCTTCTTGAAGAACCTGAAATGGAGGAGCTTGAGATGGAAACTTCTGAAATGGCGGTACCTAAGATTAAGTTATCTAAGATAGAGACTCCGAATGTTAAGGCGCGGCTCATTTTATCTTTTAAGTCTTATACTTTTTGCTGGTTTAAGATAGGCTTGTGCAGCGTCATCCTCTTTTAATCTCAGCAACCTAGAGTCCATTATGCCACTAATGCCAATTGCCCAGCCACTTGTCCAATTGCCGTTTTCCCAAGCGTGCGAAAACAACAAAGCGCCGATTTTAGCGGTATTAACACAAGCATTCTCACTCAACCAACATGTGCTCGAAATCGGCAGTGGCACAGCGCAACATGCTGTGTATTTTGCAGCAAATCTTCCCCATTTAATCTGGCAAACCAGCGATCAGGCTGAATATATTGAGGTCATTACCGCAAGGTGTATGCATGAAGGCAAGCTACCCAATGCAGCGGCAAACCTACGCTTACCACTTACCCTTGATGTTACCGCGCCATGGCCGGTGAAGGGATTAACACCTCATATTGATGGCGTATTTACTGCGAACACTTTGCATATTATGAGCAAAAATATGGTTGAAGCGTTTTTTACTGGCCTTGGTCTGTATCTCCCCCAACTCAAGACCCTGTGCATTTACGGCCCCTTTAACTACCAAGGCGAATTTAGCAGTGACAGCAATCGCCAGTTTGATGCCTTTTTAAAACAGCGGGATCACGCCAGCGGCATTCGCGATATTGAATGGATTTGCAGTTTAGCCAGCGAGCAAGGCTTAACGCTGAAGCAAGATGTGGCTATGCCCGCCAATAATCGACTACTGCATTTTGTTAGAGGCTAGCTTTTTGTTAAAGGCTCGTTTTTTGTTAAAAGCTAGCTTTGGTTGAGTGGTTTAGTCCGTTTTGGCCTCGGCGGTTCTGTGCCCATAGCTCAGCACTCGAGTGGCTTTCCACTGTTCGTTCTGTTTGCGCCACACAATGACAAAGTCGGCTAGGCCATCACAGCTACCAGTTTCAAAGCTGCAAAAACGATGAACGCCTTGCTCTATCGCGCCAAACTCTTTCACCGGAAACACTTTCATCGTGCCCGCAACTAACTCGCGGCGGTAATGGCCACAGGCATATTTTTCGGTGTTGGCGATCATGTCCTTGCGGTTCCAAGTAACGCCACCCGTATCGTGGTAAAACTCTACATCTTCAGTGAAAAACGCCGCGTGTTTCTTGAGTTCAGCAGGGGCGGTGCACTTATTGAAACTGTCGAACAAGGCAAAATCCACCGCTGCAATTTGGGTAGATAAAGTGTCTGTAAGTGCAGTAGCGGGCTGCGCAATGTCAGTTTGTGGAGCCCCAGCCGTTTTAACTGATGCGGCATTAGCTAATGCCGCATCAGTGGCAACAGCAGGTTCGGTAGTGGCGAGTGACAAGGTTAAAACAGTGACTGTGGCTAGGCTATAAAATGCTGGATTCATATTCTCTCCGTAAATATTGGCAATACAATTTGTATGGCGACTATTCACATCACAAACATGAATGCACCACGAAACATAAAGTCACATCGCCAGCAAAGCTTATGCCAGTTAAAATGTCCATATTAATCATATTGATATAACTTCATATTACGTTATGCAGTTTTGTGCTGTGATAGTTTCTGATTATTCTCACTATTTTTTAGTGATTTATCCGACGACAGTCAGACTCAGATCGTCATATTCAGTGCCTTGTGCTCAATGCGCTCAATCAGGATGACCATGCCAGCGAGCAACACGTCGAATATACGGGCTATCACGCTGTTATTAAACACTAAAAATTTACTCTGCCTTTACACAAAAGAGAGACATCCAAGCTTGAAGCTATAATTAAGAATAATTATCATTCGCCAAAATTACCGAAGGAAGAATGATATGCCCCGCTTTATCCGTCGCACTCGCCAAACCTCGCATCTACCTCATGCAACACAGACACCTATGTTGAGCCAGCTATCACGCGCTATTGGTTTATGTTTGTTATTACCTGCAGCATGGGCTAGTGCTGCAAATACGCAAGATACCACTCCAGAAATGGAACGCATGGTGATAACAGCAACACAAACTAAACACTCGGAGCTTTCGGCGCCCGCTTCGGTGTCCGTTATTAACCGCAGTGAACTTGAAGCGCTAGTCATAGACGATCTCGCTAGCGCAGTCCGTTATTTACAGGGTGTGAACATCAGCGAAGGCACGCCCTATGGCCGCAATGAGATCAGCCTGCGAGGTTTAGATTCAGATTACACTTTAATCTTGATTAATGGCCGCCGCATTAACTCCCGCGAAGCATTAACCTCTGGTTATGGCAACGATTTTGACTTGTCCTCTATTCCAATGTCTGCCATTGAACGTATCGAAGTTGTGCGTGGGCCTATGTCATCCCTCTACGGATCAGAAGCTTTAGGCGGTGTGGTTAACGTCATACTGCGTCAACCAACTGAGAACTGGCAAACCAGCGTTGGCGTGCAATACGATGCACCTACCAGTGGCAAGGGTGGCGATAGCACTAAGTACAATTTCTACAGCAGTGGCGCGCTGATCAAAGATAAATTACTGGCAAACTTAATCGTCGACAGCAATAAACGCGATGCATGGCGCTCGGACTTAAAACCCACTATTGATGCGCTAGAAGACAGAGATGAAATCAGCGCCCTCGCCAATTTACAATGGCTGATTGATAACCAGCAAGATCTGCAATTTGACTTAAGTTACGCCAACGATGAACGCGAGTCTGATTGGAATAACTACGGCACGATTCTCACCAATAACCAACAAGCGGAGCGGATAAGTTCAGGTCTGACCCATAATGGCCACTGGAACTGGGGTGATACTCGCCTGCGCTATTACTATGAAAATGTTGAGGTGACTGACGACTCAGCGTTAATCGCCGAGATTGGTAATATCACCCAAACCAACCACAATCTCGACGGTCAAACCACTGTCCTGCTTGGCGATCACATGTTAACCAGCGGTGCAGAATACCGTTGGACCCAGCTCGAAAATAGCCGCAATATTTTAGGTGATGGCACCTTAGACGACAGCCAATCGGCATTGTATCTACAAGATGAATTTAGCTTAGGCGAACTCAATATCACCTTAGGCGGGCGCGTCGATCACCACGATGTGTACGGCACCGAATTTAGCCCACGCTTGTATTTAGTGTATAACTTAAGCTCTGAATGGGTCATTAAAGGTGGTGGCGGCAAAGCCTTTAAAGCGCCAAATATGGCGCAATCCCAAGCCGATTATATTATCCCCGCTTGTCGTGGCGCCTGTACCGTTGCGGGAAATCCTGATCTTCAACCCGAAACCTCAGTGAACTACGAATTATCGACCCAATATCAAACCACGGATTTTGGTGGCTCGATCACCTACTTCCATAACGATGTAGAAAATAAAATTATCACCGAAACTTGGAATAGAGTCCCTGGTGCTGTATTAACTTACCAAAACGTGAACGAAGCTAAGATCACAGGTTGGGAATTACAAGCTTGGTACAATTTAACTCAAGATCTCAGCCTAAACGGTAATTACAGTAAAACCGATGCCGAAGATAAGCAAAATGGCGCGCCTTTTACCTTAACACCGGACGACAGCTATAACCTAAAACTGCAATGGCAGGCATTCGATGGTTTATCCACCTTTATCGCCTACCATTATACTGGCGAGCAGTATTTGCGAGCCAATGTCAAATCAGAGGGTTATGGCTCGCTCGATATAGGTGCGAATTATCAAATTAATCCTATGTTTAGACTGAAGCTTGGCGTGACTAACCTAACGGATTCTGAACGTGACCAAGTTGCCACCGACCTTGATTATATTCAAAAGAGTCGCAGTATTTATGCTGGGGTAACTGCAAGTTTCTAAGCTCTACAAGCTAGAAACTAATGTGTAATTATAGCTCTGCTACTCAACATTAAACATCATAGGCGAAGCCCGTTTTGGCTTTGCCTATTGTTTTAAGATCAAAATAAATATCACACATCCGACTAGAAAAAGTAAAATCAATATATTTTCTAAAATATAGAATTTTTAAATAAACATCAAAAATATAAATTACATAATCCAGATTTATATCATTAGTCTTTTACATTCTGCAATATAACCTTGATCATACTTTAACGCTAAAAAATAACTCACCCGTTAACCTTTGATAACGATCAAGGTTTTGTCATATTAAAAAACTATTATACACACGCAAGACTGCTAAAGCTTGAGGTGTAAAATTCTCGATTATTAAACTTACGCACCAAGCAAAAGCGATATTATCTTTCCGTTTATATCACTAATAAAACAGCGAGAAAAATACAGTTCCAACTTCAAGTTACATATTTCATAGCTAGATATGTGATTTACTCGCTTCAGAATGATGATTTAACCAACAATAAAAAAGGAAAATAACATGCTTAAAAAGATGATGCTAATGTGCGCACTGTGCTTTTCAACTAATTTAATGGCGGTATCACTTGCCGACAGTCATTCTGAAAGATCTGACTGTGAATCCTGCCATAAAGATAAAAAACCTTCAGCGGATTATGTTTTTGAAAATCAGCAATGTGTATCATGCCATGGAGAAATGAAAACACTCGCAGGCGAAGCTCATACTAAACATGATGGCGTTTTAACATGCACCAATTGCCATATCGCTCATCAAGAAAAAGCACCAGCAGATGCTTGCAAAGAATGCCATTAATTCACTAAAAATCTAAAACCAAAGGCCGAAGAATTATTTATTTTGAATGGAACCATTAGGCAGGATGCCACTTGACCCAACCTCCAAGGGTGTTTGCCATCTATTGCTCACAGGTGGCAATTTTTACCTCCGTTTTTATATCCTTACAATATGTGTAACGGCTCAATACTTAGCTCAGAATTCCATATCCGGCAAATAGGACAAGTTTACGTATGCTAGGTAAGCCATAGACGACTCTCAGGGGATTGTTCTCAAGAACGCCAATGCCTTTTCTAGATCACGGGTGCGCGCCATCGGTGGCAGCGAGTTTAAAAAAGCTTGGCCATAGTAGCGATTCACAATGCGATTATCGCAAAGGATCAGCACACCGCGATCTTTTTCATCGCGAATAAGACGGCCAACACCTTGTTTCAGCGCAATAATCGCCTGCGGTAACGACACTTCAGTAAAAGGATCGAGTCCCTGACGACTCACATTGTCGGCTCGGGCGCGATACAGGGGCTCATCGGGCGACACAAAAGGTAATTTGTCGATAATCACGCAGCTTAACAATTTACCGCGCACATCCACCCCTTCCCAAAAACTACTGGTGCCGAGCAATACCGCATTGCCGAGTTGGCGAAACTTAGTCAGCAGACTCTGTTTACCCGCTTGGCCTTGTACCAGCAGCGGATACTGAGTGCGAGTTCGCAATGCCAGCGCCGCTTGTTCGAGCATTTTATGGCTGGTAAATAAAATAAAAGTCCGTCCCTGCGCCGCATCTATCGCTTGCACGCACACATCCACCAGCTGCTTTAACGCTTGCTGTTGATTGGTCACGCTCCCAAGTTGTCTCGGCACACAAAATACCGCTTGGCGGGGATAATCGAAGGGACTGTCGAGAATGCTTTGCTGCGCATCAACGATACCCATTTCTCGGGCAAAATGAACAAGACTACGATTAACCTGCAAAGTTGCCGAGGTAAATATCCAGCTGGTTTCTGGCACAAATAACTGTTGGCACTCACGGGCAATATTGATTGGTGAAATTCGCAGCACCACAAAGCGACTACCAAATTCGATGCTGTAGGCCGCCAAATTATTATCACAGTTAAAAAACACACTGAGCTTATTATTCAGCTCAGCCAACTTAATGGCGATATCATCTAACAATTCACTACGCCCAATATGGGCCATTAATAAATTCTGCAGCGCGGTTAATTCCGCTAATAAATCCCATGACGCCGCCGCGAGCGCTTTATTGCCCAGCACTAAACGCCAATCGGATTCACCGCAGGAATATAACTGATTATGCCAATCACTTAATTTAGCGAGGCAACGCTGGCAAAATTGGGCGAGTTGCCCAGTATCACTGAGTTCAGTCTGATAAATAGCGAGTAGCTTTTGAATGAAATCATCGATAGTACGACTCGAACATTGCTGGCCAAAATAGTTAACGCAAATATCGGGTAATAAATGCGCTTCATCGAAAATCACCACATCAGGATCGGGTAATAACTCGGCAAAGCCCGTATCTTTCAGTACGCTATCGGCGAAAAATAAATGGTGGTTAACCACAATGATTTTGGCATCCAGGGCACGGCTGCGCGCCTTGCGAGTAAAGCAGACATCGTAAAAGTCGCAGCGCTTGCCAATACAGCTTTCCTTAGTGCTGACCACAAGTGGCAGCGCCGAGGAATTCTCAGGCACTGAGGTTAAGCCGCCAATATCACCATCTTTGCAGGTGCTCGCCCACTGATTGATTTTCAACAAATCATCCAACAAACGCGCATCGATATGTGTCGCCTCACTCATTTGCTTATCGAGGCGCCACTGGCACAGATAATTATTACGCCCCTTTAGCAGCGCCAGTTTTGGCTCAATTCCCAACATGGCGACCAGCGCGGGTAAGTCTTTAAAAAACAACTGCTCTTGCAAGTTTTTACTGCCCGTACTGACGATGACTTGCTTACCGCTCAATATCGCGGGGATCAAATACGCAAAGGTTTTACCTACCCCCGTACCCGCCTCAATTACTACATTCCCCTTCGCCGCTATCGCCTCACTCACTTCCTGTGCCATCTGCATCTGGCTTGTTCGCGCACTAAATCCTTGAATATGTTTAGACAATACTCCATCGGGCCAAAATGCGCGTTGCACTTCGGACGCGAGTCGACTCACCGCAGCGGCGCCTTTTAAAGCAGAAGGCTTAGCGACGGTTTCTTTAGAGAAAGCATGCTTTGATGTCGGTTGGCGGGAGCGAGTCAAAGGGAGAATCAATCCTTTATCAAGGTGTTAGGAACGTCAGTGAAAACAGTACTGCAAGTCCACACAATAAATTGCTGAGCGAGTGCATTGTGATGACTTTAATTAACCACAAGCACTGGTTAGTGCCGCAAGCCGCGGCCGTAAACAATAGCGTTAAGCTTAACAGCTCGAAGCATTATGCTGATTTGAGATAAGACTACAAGTTAGCCGCGTAATTAACGCCAATTTAAACGTCGGTATTTGCTAACATCCGCCAAAGCATGTGCGCTAGCTGTAACAGTTCGCAAACTTCTGTCGATTTCAGCCTGCCACTAACCATTTGAAATAAATAAGCTACCTCAGCAAAGCAAAACTCTATACCATTATATACGCTCAATAACAGGATGTTTCAGTGCCCAAGCATCAATACTTAGACGCAGGTAATCAGGATGAATGATGTCAAACGTCAGTCTTATCAATTTAAAAATAAGTGACACCACAACGCTACAACGTCTGCTCCAACTTTATTATTTTGATTCAACATCTTGGAGTAAAGAAGATATAGGCCATTGATGGGTTATATGATGGCTCTACAACCTCAGATCTTGAATCCTATGTTAACTAACAAGAGGCAAAAGCCTACCTCATTTGGGTAAATGAAGTATTGATAGGCTTTGTTCTACTAGAATGGGTTGAAGATGAAAAAAGGCTTCTCTGGGAACTGGCTGACCTCTTTATTCTTCCTAAATATCGCGGTGGTTGGATTGCGCTCGAAGTAGTCCGTCAAATATTTGAGCAGATTAGCACACCGATACTGGTCGCTACGTTCAAAGAAAATGAACTGGCTTTGCGCTTTTTTAAAGCGGTATCAAAACGATTACAGCTTAATTCAGTACGTGAGTTAATCGAGGATGAGACTACTCCGTTTTATACATTCATCATAAATGAACACATCTAACAATCCATGTTATTCAAGTTTTTCTAAGCCACCCATTGTTTGTAGTGGTACGGTTAATTTGGCCATCTAGTTAGAATTGACCTCAGCAATGTCTACGTTTTTTGACCTTCGCCATACTTATCGTAATGTGAACTAGACGATTGTGAGTAATAGATCTTCCGCGCTTTTGTCCAAAAGCGTGCTGCGTGTCTCCTTAAAACCTACAGTTTATGCTAATGCTAAAAAGGTAGGCCATGGTGATTAGCGAGACGACCGTCCGCCCCATGGACGGGGCGGTCGAGCATCCAAGGATGATGAGATGGACACCTCTTGTGAAGTAGGCGTCATTTACGCCATATTGAATTTGCACGTTCAATAACAACAAAAGGTGTCCAAAATGAAAGTTACACTAATAGGAATTGATCTCGCAAAAAATATCTTCCAAGTATGTGGAGTTAATCAAGCAGGCAAGAGTGTTTTTAACCGTTCGATTAAACGTGCTCAGCTCCTGACTTTTCTGCGTACTTACCCTGATGCCACTATTGCGATGGAAGCCTGCAGTGGCTC